>MWBE01000057.1 GCA_002068915.1 Parcubacteria group bacterium ADurb.Bin326 | reverse complement strand
TAGAAATGGTTAGGGAAATGTTTGCCCGTGACAATTCTACTAGGGTTGAATTTTCAGAAAACGGCGCCACTGGGACAATTGATGAGTTGTCTCAGGGGATAAGACTGATAGCAGCCAAAGAAAACCTTGGCCATCACAAAGGAAACAATTTGGGTATCAGGCATTCTTCGGGCAAATACGTTTTGATTATGAATACGGATGTCGCGGTTTTTGATAATTCTTTGGATGAGTTGTATCGTTTCATGGAAGAACATCCTGATGTCGCCCTCGCTGGCCCTCGTTTGCACAATGCTGACGGATCAATACAAAAGTCTTGCATGCGATTCCCTAAAATTATGACCCCTTTTTATCGTCGTATGTTTTTTTCTTTGTTGCCGGCGGCCCAGAAAGACTTATCGCGTTATTTGATGGATGATTTTGATCATAATTCTTCAATTCCCGTAGATTGGATTTTGGGCGCCTGCGAATTAGTACGACGTAGCGCCATTGATAAAGTTGGTCCCTTGGATGAATATTTGTTCTTGTATTTCGGAGATGTCGCTTGGTGCCGGCAATTTTGGGCTAACAACATGCCAGTCTATTATTTTGCCGGGGCTGATATGATCCACTACCATCGACGTGAATCGAACGATTTTTTTTCAAGGACTTTCTGGATTCATATCAAAGATTGGATAAAATATTTTATTAAATATCATTCCCATGCTGTTTCAAAAACGTAAGAGGCTGGACGTCCATCTGGCCCAATACATCATGCCTCGACCCAAGAAAAGGTGGTGGCCCAAGATTTTAATTTTCTTTGCTGTTTTAGCGGTTGTAGCTGGATTTTTTTTAATTCCTCTCGGTTATAGCGGTTGGAAGATTTATGGTAGATTGTCCGCAGTTAATGATCGGGTGGATGAGGTTATCGCAGCAGCAGGCAAAGGCGATTTTATTGCCATCTCCGAGCATCTTGAAGAGACCAGAGCAGATCTTTTAGCGATACGATCCGATGCGGCCAAAATCGGTCCGGTGTTATGGTTTCCGCAAATAGCCAAATCTTACCGTACTGGCGATCAGATGTTAAAGGCGACAATTGATTTGCTTGATGGCTACGGAGAAATGATTTCGGTTTTTACTGATTTGCAAAAATCGCTTCATGAGGGTGAGTTGGCCGTCAGCTTTGCTGACGCTGAGGGAAAAAAACGGGTACTCGAATCAATTGTTCGCAATCGTTCAAGCTTGGAGTCAGCCAAGGTTAAGATTGGACAAGCCAAAAAAGAATTTAATTCGGTTAATACCGACGATCTTACCGGCATATGGAAAGATAAAGTGATTAAAGCCAACGACATGCTAGGAGAAATCATCGAACAAAGCGAAGCAGCGTTGCCTATTTTTAAATATTTGCCGGAGTTGGCGGGGTATAATCGCGATCGCGTCTATTTAGTGTTATTTCAAAATAACATGGAACTTAGGGCGACCGGAGGATTTATTGGCAGTTACGGAGTAGTAACAACTCGCGATGGATCGATTAAAAGCATTGTTACTGATGATATTTATAATCTAGACAAGTTATCCAAAGATAAGTTGCGCATTCCTGTTCCCTGGCCGATAGAGAAATACATGACACAAAAATATCTATTTATGCGTGATGCTAATTGGTCTCCTGATTGGCCAACTTCTGCCAAACAACTGGAATGGTTCTGGGACATAGAGAGGGAATATGCCGGATTGCCGCCTCAGAAATTGGATGGCATCATTGCCATCACTCCGGATTTTATTGCTAATTTTTTGTCGATGACCGGACCGTTAACGGTTGACGGAATTACCTTTACCAGCGAGAATTTCGCTTTAGAGTTGGAGCGTCAAGTGGAGTTTGAATATGAAGATAAAGGACTCGAAGTGCATGAGCGCAAAGAAATTATTGGCGACCTTACTCAAGAGATAATTCATCGCATAGAGAAATCCTCGGCCATTGAACTGCTTAAGGTCTGGGGTATTATGAAAAAGAATAAAGATCAGAAGCACATCCTAGCGTGGTTTAAAGAAGAAGAGTTGCAGAAATATTTTTCTGAACAGAGTTGGTCCGGAGAAGTTAAAGCGTCGGAAAGTGACTATTTAATGATTGTCGATAGTAATTTGGCGGCGTTAAAAACCGATCAGGTAATGGAGAGGTCTTTGAATTATTTTGTCGGTCCGGATCAGAATGACAAGTTGGTGGCTCGAGCCGAGATAACTTATAATCATGCGGGCAAGCCGGTCAAATATTTGGTCACCAAGTATAGGACTTACACCAGAATCTATCTTCCTGAAGGGTCTGAGGTTGCCAGGGCTTATTTGCAACACGGTAACAAGAGACAGGATTTAGCAATTGGCACCGACGTTAACATCAGTAAAGAGTTGGGAAAAACCGTTGCCGGAATATTCTTTGAAGTTGATCCGCTAAATTCGAAAGTTTTGGTTTTGGAGTATCGATTGCCGGAAAGAGTCAACGAATTATATCGCCAAGGCAAGTATTCTTTGCTTCTACAGAAGCAAGCCGGCACGCCTGGACATAAATTGCAAATTGATTTAAGATTCGGTAAGAATATCATGGCATATTATGCGGATTTTCTGCCCGAAAGGTTTTTGGGGCGCAATCTGTTTTTCCGAGGTGATTTGTCGCAAGATCGAGAATTTAGGGTTAAATTTTAAATTATGAAGAAAATAGGCATTGACTTAGGAACGACAAATATTTTGGTATATATGCCAAAGAAAGGAGTAGTCATCAACGAACCATCGGTGGTGGCTGTTTCTTCTATGGACAAAAAAGTCATTGCCGTGGGGGCTGAAGCTAAGGAAATGTTGGGACGCACTCCTGATACAATCGTAGCTCAACGCCCTTTGCGTGCCGGAGTTATTGCTGATTATAAAATCACCGAAGCGATGCTTAGGTATTTCATTAATAAGGCTATCGGCGGTATCAGATTTTTTCGTCCTGAAGTTATGGTAGCTGTTCCTGCCGGCATCACTTCAACTGAGCGTCGCGCTGTTATCGATGTTACTATTGCTGCCGGTGCTAAGGCTGCTTATATTATCAAAGAACCTATTGTGGCTGCCATTGGAGCTAATATTCCCTTCGGTTCTGCTTCCGGACACATGATTATTGATATTGGCGGGGGCACCTCTGAGATGGCTGTTATTTCTTTGGGCGGCATTGTCACTTCAACCTCGGTGCGTATCGGAGGCAATAGATTGGATGCTGCTATCACTGAGTTTATTCGTCGTAAGTACAATTTGGCCATCGGTGAGAGAACCGCCGAGGAAATTAAAATTAACATTGGATCGGCTCTCTATTTGAAAGAAAAGATGTATATGGATGTGCGCGGTCGCGACATGATTGGCGGTCTGCCTAAAATTGTCCAAATTTCTTCTGACGATATTACTGAGGCTATTCAGTCAGAACTTGAAGGAATTGTAGCTGCCGTTAAATCGGTTTTGCACGATACTCCGCCGGAACTTTCTGCTGATGTTATCGACAAGGGAATTACGATGTCGGGAGGCACTTCGCTGTTACGCAATATCGACAAGTTGATCACCCAAGCTACCGGCATCCAAGCTTATACCGCGGAGGATTCTCTGTATTGCGTAGCCAAGGGCACCGGCATTGCCTTGGAGAATTTGGAGAGCTACAAACGCTCTATTCTTGCTACCAAGTAACACTTCACACGCGCGTGTGAAGTATTGACGTTTTTTATGATCATAGGAATTGACGCCAGTCGAGCCAACAAGCCCAACAAGACGGGCACCGAATGGTATAGCTGGCACATCATTGAGCAATTGAAACAGATCGCCGACAAGGGTGATAAGTTTTTGTTGTACGCTAATTCTGTTTTGACCGGGGGCCTGGAAAAGTTACCGGATAATTTCGTTGAAAAAGATTTGAAGTGGCCACCAAAATATCTCTGGACGCAGATCAGATTGTGGTGGGAGTTGTGGCGAAATCCGCCCGATGTTCTTTTGGTGCCGGCCCATACGATTCCTTTTTTGCCTTTGCCGAAAAAAACGAGAATCATGGTAACGGTGCACGATGTCGGCTTCAAACGCAGTCCCCAGTTATATAAGCCGATCCAGGTTTGGTATCACGATTTGACGATGCGTCGCATTAAGGGACGCGCTGACGTAATTATTACTATTTCGGAGTTTTCCAAACAGGAGATAATTGAATTGTATCAAGTTGATGAGAAAAAAATTAAAGTTATTTATTTGGGTTTTGACGTGAATAAATTTTTTGTTCAGTCTCCAAGCGAAACCAATCAGAAAATTTTAGAGAAGTACAATGTTGCTAGTCCGTATCTTCTCTACATCGGCCGATTGGAAAAAAAGAAAAATATTGCCAATATGATTGCGGCTTTTGCGCTCGCTAAAGAGTCTCAGCCGGATTTGAAATTAGTTTTGGCCGGTAGTGCTGGACACCAGTTTGATGATATCAAAAAAATCATTGACGACAATAAATTAGAGAACGAAGTGGTTATCACCGGCTACGTTGAGCAGGCCGATTTGCCAGTTATTTATAATCAGGCGGAGATATTTTTGTTTCCAACTTTGTACGAAGGCTTTGGCTTGCCGATTTTAGAGAGTATGGCCTCCGGTGTGCCGGTATTGACGTCAAACTTTGCGCCACACACCGAGGTTGGAGGAGAGGCGGCCTATTATGCCGATCCACATTCGCCTCAAAGTTTGGCAGATGGTATAATTAAGATATTGGAAGATAGCGATTTGAAACAGTCACTAAAAGATAAGGGACTGGTTCGAGCCAAAGAGTTTTCTTGGCGACGCACGGCAGAAGAGATTTATCAGATTGTTAAACAATAAACCTTGATTCCCGTTTGCGTGGGAATAAATATAAAAATATGTCTAAACCAATATTATTATCCGGCGTCAAGCCGACGGCTCGTGTCCATATCGGTAATTACTTCGGTGCTATGAAGCAATTTGTGGACTTGCAAGGAGAATACCAGAATTTTAATTTTATTGCCGATTATCACGCACTCAATCAGATGATGGATGATCCGACAATTATTAAAAAATATACTTTAGAACTCGCTGCGGCGTATTTGGTGGTAGGTCTAGATCCAAAAAAGACCGTGCTGTTTCGCCAGTCAGATGTGCCAGAGGTGACCGAGCTTAATTGGATTTTTAATTCTTTAATCACCCCGTCATACTTGCAAAGCGCGCATGCCTATAAGGACGCTGTCGCTAAGAAAAAAGAGGTTAATATGGGACTGTTTTGTTATCCGGTTTTGATGGCGGCAGATATTTTAATATATAACTCCGACGTGGTACCCGTCGGCAAGGATCAGCAGCAACATGTAGAAATCGCTTGCGACTTGGCGCGTAAATTCAATAATACTTACGGCGAAGAAGTTTTTAAATTGCCCAAGGCTTTGATTTGGGAGGGGGAGAGTCTCAAAGGTACTGATGGCGAGAAGATGAGCAAGAGCAAAGGTAATGTTATTGAATTATTCGAGCCGGAAGAGTCAATTAAGAAAAAAGTGATGAGCATTAAGACTGATAGTAAGGGCGTGGAAGACAAGAAGGATCCGGAAGCCGATAATGTCTTTTTCTACCACAAGTTATTTTCCGCGCACACGATTGATGAGTTGCGCTCCAGATATGAGAATGGCGGCATTGGTTACAAAGAATCGAAAGAGATATTGTTTGCCAACATGATGGCTTATTTGAAGCCGATGCGTGATAAATATTTCAAATTGATAAAGGATGAAAAATATTTAAATAAAGTTCTAGCTGATGGCGCCAAACGTGCCAGAAAAGTAGCTCAGATTAAGATGGAGAAGGTGAGACGAGCGGTAGGAGTGAGATAAAAAACAAAATAAAAAAATGCCGGGAATTTATCCGGCATTTTTAATCCATAATATTAATTATATCACACTTTCCGTATTTTGTCAAGTGTTTTAGTATATTTTACTTAAATTTAAACAAAATAAATTGATAAGAAGATTTTTAAAGGCATACTTTAATTAAAAAACATTAAAGTAGTCTAAGGTTTGCCAGCAAACGCTTAATTATGTTAATATATAGCATATGAGCGAAGGCAAAACCGATCAATCCGGCGGACAGTCGGTCAAATTTTTGTGGGACATCT
The DNA here is from genome assembly GCA_002068915.1 of Parcubacteria group bacterium ADurb.Bin326. Classification (GTDB taxonomy): domain Bacteria; phylum Patescibacteriota; class Patescibacteriia; order 2-01-FULL-39-33; family 2-01-FULL-39-33; genus CAISTG01. Next base: position 1,335 of record MWBE01000057.1, on the reverse strand, counting down.
GCGGGCACGAGCCCATTGTTGATTTTCTTAAATCAGCGGTAGCTAGCGGCAAACCCTCCCATGCCTACATTTTTGCCGGACAAGACGGCTTGGGAAAATACGCCGTGGCTGAAAAATTTGCTTTGTCGCTTTTTTGCTCGTCATCCGAACATCGCCCTTGTGGCGAATGCTCGGGTTGCCGTCAGGCTTTAAATAAAGTGCACCCCGACTTTTTCTTGGTTAACCGTTTGACCGATGAGAAAACCGGCAAGCTCAAGCGAGAAATTGTTATTGATCAAGTTAGGGATTTGAAGCATCGTTTGTCGCAAGCCTCTCTTCTAAGTGGTTACAAGGTAGCCATTGTCCGTGGCGCGGATGATTTAAATACCAATTCCGCTAATTCACTTTTGAAATTATTGGAAGAGCCCACCAAGCGCACTGTTATCATTTTGATAGCAAAAGACGCGGGCAATCTGCCCAAAACAGTCGCTTCGCGTTGTCAGGTGTTGCAATTTTTGCCAGTAGCAACAGAAAAAATTTCTGCTTACCTGCAAGAAAAAGGAACCTCCCCGGAGCGAGCTGGGCGATTGGCGCACCTGTCTTTGGGGCGTCCGGCGCTGGCGATTGATTGGCTGACAAATTATGAGGGGGCGGATAATTTTCGCAAACAGTTGGAAGGTTTTTATAACTTGGCGGAAAAAAATCTCTCAGCGCGCCTTAAGGATTTTGATAAGTTGGTTGATTTTTCTACTGACGAATCAAGTAATTTACTTAAAGTTGGGGAGTTGCTGGATATTTGGCAGGTGGCTTTACGGGATTTGTTGCTTTTTAACTCCAACAACGAAAGACTTTTAGCCGATCAAAGCAGGTCGGCGCGCAAAGTTGCCACAACTTTTAGTTGGGACAAGATTATGCAAACGCATTACCGTATCAATACTTGCCGTAAATTGCTTGAGGGCGGAGTTTCTTCTAAAAATGCTTTAGAAAATTTAGTAATACAAATATGAGAAAACAAATGCTTGTCAAAGCCTTTTTGGCTTCGTTAGTCCTCCTGTTGTCAGGCTGTAGCCTGTCAACTTCCAGCAAAGCCCCCGATGGCGGAGTTTGGAAATCAGCCGATACCGGCAAGTCTTGGCAACAGGCCAATGATGTTCTTGCTACCAAAGGCAAAGTTTTAGGACTGGGATTAGTAGGAATAAATAGGATTAGTTTTGATCCTCAAGACAATAAAACGATTTATTTGGCAACGGAAAATAATGGAGTTTTTTACAGCCTAGATGCCGGAACTTCTTGGCAGGGATTTACTCAATTGCCCAAGGCAACTTTCAATGACGTGGCGGTCAATCCCAAAAATAA
>MWBE01000056.1 GCA_002068915.1 Parcubacteria group bacterium ADurb.Bin326 | reverse complement strand
CCTCTCTCATGATGGAAAACTCAAAAAAACCTGCCATGGTCGGGGCTAGGCAATACAGGGTCTTATCACCTTTTTTAGAATCAAAAATAAGCGCCTTATCAGCTAATTGCCCTAAAACTTCCTCGGCCTCTTCAACCGTCATTTTCCAACGTTTAGCCGCCTCTTCAGAAGTAAAAAGTCTGAGCGGCAAGACCGAAGCCAGCTCCGCTTCCTTTTCTGTAAAAATAAGTTCTAGGATCCGATACAGGGCATCTGAGGGGGGCGCTCCCTGAACGCTTTCATCCAGTCTCTTTTGTAAATCCAGATACCCCTTAGCAGTAACATGACCCATAAACTTATAAAGATTATTAAATATAATTTATTCGTAGCAATAGCCCTGACTGAACAGAGCTATTGTATATGAACAAATTATTTGTTCACCTCTTCGTATTGTGCCTCGACTGGTTCTTGATCGGCTGATGTACCGGCCTCGGCTCCAGCCGACTGCTCTCCTGCCGCACCACTTGTCGCTCCAGCCTGTTGATACATCGCCTCGCCTACCTTTTGGATGGCGGACGATAGAGCTTCGTAATTGCCCCTGATCAATTCCTGATTATCCCCTTCTTTAGCCTTCTTCAAATCCTCTACCTTGTCCATTACATCCTTGCGCTGGTCAGCAGATACTTTATCGCCAGCATCCTTAAGTGTTTTTTCGGTAGTAAAAATCAATGACTCGGCTTGATTTTTTAAATCAATTAATTCTCGCTTCTTTTTATCTTCTTCAGCATTCATTTCTGCTTCCTGCTTCATCTTTTCAATCTCATCCTTGGATAATCCGCTAGAGGCGGTAATGGTGATATGCTGTTCTTTTCCGGTCGCCTTATCCTTCGCCTTTACGCTTAAAATTCCGTTAGCGTCAATATCGAAAGTAACTTCAATCTGCGGAATGCCGCGCGGTGCCGGAGGAATACCATCGAGAATAAATCTACCCAAAGTTTTATTATCACCAGCCATCGGGCGTTCTCCTTGCAAAACATGAATTTCCACGCTCGGCTGATTATCGGCGGCGGTAGAAAACACCTGACTCTTAGAGGTTGGGATGGTAGTATTTCTCTCAATTAATGGGGTCATTACACTGCCTAGGGTTTCGATTCCTAAAGTAAGTGGGGTCACATCCAACAATAGCACATCTTTAACGTCTCCCTGCAAAACACCAGCTTGAACGGCGGCACCCATTGCCACCACCTCATCGGGATTAACCGAGATGTTCGGCTTTTTGCCGAAAAACTCTTCGACTTTTTTCTGTACCAATGGCATACGAGTCATGCCTCCAACCATAACTACTTCCTCAATGTCTTTGACGCTCATGCCGGCATCAGACAAGGCCTTTTTAACCGGTTCAAAAGTTTTTTCAACCAATTCCCCCACCAAAGATTCCAATTGAGCGCGAGTCATTCTCATATTCAAATGCTTTGGAGAATTATCGGCGCCCATAGTGATAAAGGGCTGATTAATCTCGGTTTCCATCTGAGTCGAGAGTTCGATCTTAGCCTTCTCGGCCGCCTCTTTAACGCGTTGCAAAGCGGTCACATCTTTAGACAAATCAACGCCTTCCTGCTTCTTGAATTCGTCTAAAATATAATTCATGATCTTTAAATCAAAGTCATCGCCGCCCAAATGAGTATCGCCATTAGTAGACTTCACTTCAACCGTATCAGCAGCAACATCCAAAATTGAAATATCGAAAGTTCCTCCTCCCAAGTCGTAAACAGCAATCTGTTGTCCTTGTTTCTTTTCAAAACCATAAGCCAAAGCGGCTGCAGTCGGCTCGTTAATGATACGCAACACTTTAAGTCCAGCAATTTCTCCGGCGTCCTTGGTGGCTTGCCTTTGGGCGTCATTGAAGTAAGCGGGCACGGTAATAACCGCTTCAGTAATTTTTTCTCCTAACTTAGCTTCAGCATCTTCTTTTAATTTTGTTAAAGTCATCGAAGAAATTTCTTGCGGACTAAAATCCTTACCGCCCATTTCCACTTTAACCCCGTTGCCTGCTTGCTTAATAGCAAAAGGCATCAACTTAATGTCACGTTGCACCTCTTCATCGCTATAAGCACGACCCATTAAACGTTTGATAGAAAACAAAGTGTTAGCCGGATTGGTAACGGCTTGTCGTTTAGCAGCAACACCAACCAAACGCTCATTGTTTTTGGTTGCAGCGATAATCGAAGGAGTAGTTCTGGCACCCTCTTTGTTCTCAAGAACCTTGGGTTGTCCGCCTTCAATTACGGCCATGCAGGAATTGGTAGTTCCCAAATCAATACCTAAAATTTTTGCCATATTTTTATTATCTTAATTTATATTTATTTAGCTACTCGCACCTTAGCCGGCATTAATACTTTGTCATCAAGCAAATATCCGGGCTGTACTTCCTCAAAAATCACATCGGACTCATATCCTTCGCATTCTTCGTGGGTCAACGCCTCATGCAAATTAGGATCAAACTTTTCTCCCACGGTTTTAATTTCTGAAATGCCGTATTTAGCCATGAAATCCGAGAACTGTTTACCAATCATAATTATTCCTTGCACCCAAGATTCTTGTCTCTGTTCCTGAGGAATATGATTTAGGGCTACTTTGAAATGATTATAGACCGGCAGTACTTCAGCCATAAAACTCGCATTAGCCCAAGCCACGGTTTCTTTGGCCATCCGTTCCCCTTCCTTCTTGAGATTGGCATAATCAGCCTGTGCGCGTTGCCAACCAGACAGCAATTCAGCAGAATGCTCTTTTTCTTTAATTAATTCTTCTTGTAACTCTTCTAATTTTTTTTCTTCGCTCATAAGTACGATTGTTTTAATTTTGACTCAGTCGGAGCTCCGTCTAACGGGGCCCCTCAGAATTAAAATTATTTTTTAGAAGTAGCAATCTTTATAGTCTTAGGCTTGACCTCCTCGGCCTTGGGAACTCTGATAGTCAAAACTCCTTGATCGTAATTAGCCTCGGCGCCGTCACCATTGACTTTGGTAGGCAAAGCCACTGAGCGATAAAAGCTGCCCCAGCGGACTTCTTTACGATAATAATTTTTGTCTTCTACTTCCGATTTCTTTTCATTCTCGCCCTTGATTGTTAAAACATTATTCTCGATGGAAACGTCCAACTTCTCCGGATCGATTCCGGCTAGCGGAACCTCCACTACGACGTTGTCTTTTTCTTCGTAGACGTCCAAAGCGGGAGTGAAAGAATTGGAAACTACCGGCCAATTCTCAAAAGCTTTTTCCATCTCATCAAAGGAGTCGATGAGCGGAAATGGCGTCCATTTGATTAGTGCCATATTTTTGTCTCCTTCGTTTTGGCTTAATCAGCCAAATTATTATTTATTAATTTATTCGCTTGCTTAGCTAAACTGATATTTTTCTTATAATCCATGCGTAATAATCCTAAAATCCCCATCACTATTTCACTGCTATTAAATGAAGTTTTAAACATAACCGTTGAGGCCATGTCGCCGAAAGGATTATCTTCTCCGATCAAAATCTTAATTTCCTGATCTATCTGATGAAAGTTCTTAGCGATTGCTTTGTCTAATCCATCTATTACTTGTGACATTGAACAAACTAGTTTAAAATTGTTAAACTCCGGTTGAGAAAAAAGATTTGATAATCCTGTGTAGTAGACGTCTAAAGGACCGAAAGCGACAATTACCGCGTCACCACTTGATTCGGCAACTGACTTAGCTAATGATTTCAAATCCTCTCGACTATCAATTTTCTCACTCCATAGGCCAGCAATCGTTTCATTCAAATCACTACTTAACTCTAATTCGCTGGCATATTCTTTCAATCCGGCGCCAGTAGGCATTCTGCCAGCCGAAGTATGGGGTTGAAAAATCATCCCCTCATCTTCAAGCTGCGCCATCTCGTTACGAATAGTTGCTGAACTCAAATCGGGAAAATATTTCTCAGCGATCAGGGTTGATCCTACCGGAGCAGCCGTCTTAATATACTCTTCAACGATAGCCTTTAATAAATTGTGTTTTCGACTATCCATTTTAATTATTTTTAGGCCGAAAAATTGGCTTTTTTACTGTTAGCACTCAAGCTATCTGAGTGCTAATTTAACTATAAAGTAAAATAAAAAAGCTGTCAAGAGACCAAAAAAGCCGCCCCACTAAAGACGGCTTTTTATCAAAAAAACACTAAATTTCTAAAATTTTTTCTATGTATTTTTTGGCCTCTAACTGCTCCGGAATCGAGTTTTCTAATTCTAGAGCTATGTGGAGCGGCAAATACTTCTTATAAGCCAGGCAATAATTAAAATCCGATAACTCAGAAAAATAATGGACATCGTAGAATTCTCCCCTTTCCTCGTCTATCAACGGTGTTTTTAATACCGTATTTAAGTGCCAACAACCGCAAGGATACTTTTCTAAAATTTCAATCACTTCATCAAATAATGGGTCGCCTTTTATTCTCTTATCCTCTAAATGAGAAACATCAAGACAAATTCCCGCCCAATCATTAATTTCATCCTTCAAAGATGCGCTGGCATTCTCTAAATAAATAATATCTTTAAATTTAGAAAGATCGTGCTCTGGAGAAAAATAACCCTTGCAATGGGTATTAAAAACTTTGGTGCCAAAATGATTTATCAAAAAATCTAATTCATTAACTTCCATATCAGAACGCAAATGAACAAAGGGAATGGAGTTAATCCCATTGTCTTTCAATAAGGCGTAAGCATCTTGCCTTTGCTTGAAATCAAGACAACTAGGGAAAAAAGCAACTTCCTTTACTCCAAGCGAGCCACAATCTTTAATCATCTGTCGCCAATCACTGCCTTCCGTGGTTGTTATTGACGGATAAATTCGAGTTTTTTCCATAATACATTATTTAATAAATCCCCCCGCCTGCATCTTCCAAAGCCTGGCATAAATCCCATCTTTTTGATTGGACAAAGACTCATGATTTCCGTCTTCGATGATGCCTCCTTTGTCTACGACAATAATTCTATCCATTTTTCTAATAGTCGATAAACGATGAGCAATTACGATAACGGTCTTATTTTTCATTAAGTTGGCCAACGCATCCTGAATCAAAGCCTCGGATTCTGAATCAAGCGAAGAAGTTGCTTCATCTAGTACTAAGATGGGAGCATTTTTTAGAATCGCACGAGCAATGGCCACGCGCTGGCGCTCTCCTCCTGAAAGCTTAATTCCGCGCTCGCCGACATAAGTGTCATAACCTTTTTCTTGAGAACTGATAAACTCATGGCAATGAGCCGCTTTTGAGGCTGCCAAAATCTCATCATCTGTTGCGCTAGGCTTGCCGTAGGCAATATTTTCTTTGAGTGTCCGATGAAATAAAATGGGGTCTTGGGGCACTAAGGAAACATTATGCCAAAGACTTTCCTGAGCTACCTTAGAGATGTCTTGACCGTCAATCAATACCTTTCCCGAAGAGATGTTGTGCATGCGGAAAAT
>MWBE01000055.1 GCA_002068915.1 Parcubacteria group bacterium ADurb.Bin326 | reverse complement strand
CATAATCACTATGACAATTGTCGTAATTAGAAGCATTAGAGAAAAAGACTGCGCGTCCATAAAGACCTTTGCTAGCGCTTCGCTTGTAGGAATTTTTTTGTTTTTCGCTTTCTCTAGTTTTGTCATTGCCAGAAGTGACTTTTCTAGTCGTTTGGAACAAAGATCTCTCGATGAGCGAGGATCGCAAATAATAGAATCACTGGGCATCTTCCGGTCGTCTAATTGGCTTGGAGTTGGAATTAATAATTATACCGCGACTTTGGCCTCGCTTAATCCTGCTCTACCCGCCTATTCACTTCAGCCGGCACATAACTTGTACTTATTAATTTTAGCCGAATTGGGAATTGTTGGTTTTTTGACCTTTATATTTTTTATAATTTTCTTTTTGCTGCAAAAAAAAGCTCGCCACGGCCAATTAGTTTGGCTTGCTCCGCTTTTAATTATCGGGCTTTTTGACCATTACCTCTGGACGCAATACGTTGGAATTGTCTTATTTTGGCTAATCTTGACAAAAATAGAGCAAAGTGCTAAGATAGTGCGTTATCCGTCCTTTTCCAAAAACATCAACCCCAAGCCGAATTAATCCGGAAAGGAGGCTTTATGCTGACTGGAGAACAGTGGGAACTGTTTTACCGCCGCATAATCGACCTCCGCGGGCCGATTGATGCGACGATGTTCGTCTACGCCGAAGAGGCGATAGGTCGTTTGTCCGAGTATGGCTATCCGGCCATCCGGATAACACTAGAGTCGCGAGGCGGAGATAATCACTTCGCCGTCAGACTTTATCGCCTTATTAGCGACTACCCTGGAAAAACTACCGGCATCGTGCCGAACTTCGCCTTCTCCGGGGCGGTCACGGTACTGCAGGGTTGCCGGCAGAGAACAATGGCGAAAGAAGCCAACCTCCTGATCCACCGGCCTTACCGGCTGGAAGAATCGACACTGAATCTGGCCGAACCCGTTCCGGAAGTATCGGACGGCCAGCTGAATCAATGCTTCGAGGAGCTCTGTCTCCTCTACGGCGGCCGTTCTGGCCGCCACCCGCTCATCTTCCGCCATCAGTGCCTCCAAGGCACCTTAATCTCTTCAGATCACGCCCTTTTTTTGGGCTTAGTAGATCGAGTCATTGCCTGACTCCCCCGAACGCGGACTAGGGGGAGTCATTTTATTTCAGTCTGGATTTTTTGCCGTATAACCAGTAAACTTACTATATATGAAATATATATTTATCTTAGGGAACAATCCCGAATTATCAAAAGCTGAAATCGTCGCTGTTTTGCCTCAAGCAAAAACCATCGATAGTGGCAAAAATTTTTTGATTGTCGAACATGCCAAAATTGATTGCGATAAAATCATTAACCGTTTAGGCGGAACAATCAAAATCGGAATTGTCTTGGGAAAAAACCCTGAATTCGGTCCAGTGCTAGGATCGGCCTCAACCATGTCAGAAGGAAAACGTTTCAATTTCGGTTTCAGCTTCTATGGACAGAAGCCATCAAATATTGGCATGCAAATCAAAGGCAAGTTGAAAGAGCAGGGTATCGCTTCCAGACTAGTGACTAGTCGCGAGCCGGCATTATCGTCAGTCATCATCACCAAAGAAAAATGTCAGGACTTCCTAGTCGGGTCGAGTTTTTTTGGTATGACTTGCGCCGTACAAGACTTCAAAGACTACTCCAGGCGCGATTTTGGCCGACCGGCCTCTGATGCTCTCTCCGGAATGTTACCGCCCAAAGCCGCCAAGATGATGCTCAATCTGGCTCAAGTTGAGGCCGATCAAATTGTTCTTGATCCATTTTGCGGTTCCGGAACAATACTGGCCGAAGCCCTAGCACTGGGATACAAGCACTTAATAGGTACTGACTTATCCAAAAAAGCAGTCTCGGACAGCATCGAGAACTTAGAATGGCTGACTAAAGAATTAAAAATTAAAGGAGCTGAATGGGAAGTTGAGCAACTCGATGCCAAAAAACTATCTGAAAAAATGAACGAGACATCCATTGATACCATAATCAGCGAACCCTACTTAGGCAAACCAATGAAGGGCAATGAGAACGAAGAAATTGTTAAGAAAATTATTGCCGAACTAGAAGAGCTTTATTTGGAATCCTTTGCTCAATTCAAAAAAATACTGAAACCCGAAGGCAAGATTGTGCTAGTGATACCGGAATGGCATCTACATGGAAAAACCCATCGGATGAATCTCGATTTAAGATTGAATAAATTAGGATTCAAACGTCTTGACGCCGGAAATCTCATCTACAAACGCGAAGACCAGAAAGTCTGGCGTAATATCACGATTTGGAAAAAATAAACAGATTCTTTTCATAACTTAATTAAAGCGAACCATTTGAAAATATTATGAATTTTTTTTCTTTAATAAGAGTAAAATTTTGCATGATTTTCAACGGTGAGCGTAATTAAGCTACGAAAAACACTACTATATAAAAATGTTCCGATCAATCTTTAGACAATCTAATTACGAATACAGTAACTCCGTCACCAAAGTAAAAATTGCTATTTCTGATGACGCGATTGCTTTGACTCAGGGATTACTACAGACAACTGACACCGAAGAGCGCCACGATTTGAGCGAACAACTACTTGATGAACTCAGCGACTTGGCCGGAATCGACATTGTAGAATTTGTTTTAGTTGATGACAATCAAATACACAAAAAACGCGATGGCAAAATTGTTATGAAACGCTACGGGTCATACCGGCCAGGAGACAAAATGATCTCGATTCATAATCGCACTGCGGCTCGCGGACAAATACTAGCCCCCAAATCATATGTCGACACTCTGTTGCATGAATGGCTACATCACTATGACTTCAAAAAATTAAAATTGAATTCAATCCATTCTCGGGGATTTTATCTGCGACTTAATGACCTGAAGGATAAATTACAAATACCAAGAGAAAAATATGATCAATCTCGATGAACTTAAATCCTTTTTAGTTAAAGCCAAAAAAGCTACCTACGCCAGTGGCGACGAATCAGTTAAAATTATCAACGACGACAAATCAACCACTCTAATTTTTGAAGATGGCGATTGGAAATACCACGACAACTACTTTGGTGGTGAACCGTATGGTGGCAGAGAAGTGGCTTTCTTCCAAGGACGCCCTGTCTATATCATGGCTTACTACGGCTGGGTGGACGAGAAAGCTGAAAATGTAAAAGAAATATACTCTGTTTTACAAAAAGCCTTAACCCTTATTCCTGAAGACAAACCATACCGCGGACCTAAGGAGCTAAACGAAGGCAACTATTCCTATTCTAACGACTTTCAAGGTGAGATAGACAACTTTTCCGGAGAGGAAATTATTAAGTTAGACGGCCAGGAAGTCTATCGCGCTAAATACATAGGAGGATTAGTCGATCAAAGATAAAACAAAAAATAGTTAATTTCAAATAATATATTTTATTTAAATTTAGCTATTTTTTTGTTATTTAAGCTTTTTTATCTTGACAAATATTTGAATATGTGCTATAATTGTATATTACTTGGAGCTAAGATGGCTTTAAGTAGGGACGTTGAAAAAGCGCGAAGACGCTAAAAAAACAACTACCGCCGAGGGGCGGAAAGGGTAAAGTCATGAAAAATCTGAAAAACGCAGTAGTTATCTCTGTTTTGCTAGTTGTGGTTGCTCTCTTGCAGGGCTGCCCCACGCCTATGGAGCAGGTCGTTGTCGACGCAACACAAGCAGAGCAAAGCCCCCCAACTCAGACAACTCCGGTCGTCCCTGTCGATTCCGAGACGGATTCGACGGTTGTAACAGGAGACCTAAAAGTAAAAGGGTCTTTCCGTACAGCAAAGAAGGCCTACTCTGATGCGGCCGTGGCCAATTTCATCAGTGAAATGGCCCGGCGTTGTGATCAGATTGGATACAAAATCGGAGACCACCGAGGCGAAGCGACACCAGACGTGAACGGTAACTTCGTTTTCAGTGTTGACGGCCTCACGATAGGCAAATACCAGATGCGAGTGACAGCGAGCTGCAAGGCAACGAGCCGCCAATTCTTCGTTTGGGAAGGAACTGTCACGATTAATGGCGGAAATCAGCAATTGAACTTGATGCTGGAGCCGGTGGCAAGTTTTGAGACCACAATCGTGGTCGACAACATTCCCTCGACTTGCAGCACAGGCCGAGTAGAAAACGGGCGTTGCTACCTAATTGACAGCAATGGCGATGCCTACGAAGCCACAACCCCCGAAGGAAGCGGGTGCAACATCTATCGTCAAGCCGACGGTAGATTGACATTATGCGCGATGGCTGAATTTCCACTGAGCGCGGAAATCGTGTCCGTCATCGTGACAGACGACTATAACACTCCATTCCAAACGAGCTACAAGTTCAACTGCCTCGACTGGATGGACGGTAGTGTCGGCTGGGCAACTTTTCCTGACGAGGTCAGTCTCGACGTAACAGTTGGATTGAACACGCAGGATCCTCCTACCGTATACATTATCACGGCCGGGGATGGAAACGATTACGCCTGGTTAGACTGCGGCAACTTCGTGTTCTCCGCGGGCTGGGAGATGACGGATGGCCCCGGCTTCATTAACTCTGGCTGTCACATTTTTTTAGGAGACCAAGAAATCACCACGCCCCCAGACGCGGCGATTCAGCTCAGCCAGACAAGCTTCTACATTACGTGGTCGTGTGGCGGATCTCCTTACGAGGGATTTATTGAAGACTACTCCGTGAGAGTGATAAGAAATGAGGTAGTTATTTCTCCTGAAGAAGATGAGGAGGGTAACCTTTTCTACGGCTGGTGAAAACTAGCCAACGCATTGCACGTTCGGGTCACAGGAACATCGGTTCCCGTGGCCCTTTTTTAATTTTCAAAGAAGTTCTCGCCGCTATAGCGGCGAGAACTTCTTAGTTAGCTTAATCTCATTAATTGTTATTTTACAACTCTAGCAAATTGTTTCTTACCGCGTTGCAACAATAAACCACTTTCAGGAATACTGACACGCTTATCCACTTCTTCAACTAACTTATCGTCAATTTTTAAACCCTTTTCAGCAATCAATCTGCGCCCTTCGCCGTTTGATGAAGTAAGTCCGGTCTTAACAAATAAATCCAGAACGCCGATTTCATCACCCTCAAAATCAATTTTTACTTCCGGAATCTCTAATGGTTTTTCTTTTTCCTGAAAAACACGAATGAAATTGTCTTTGCCTTTGTTGGCGGCTTCTTCGCCCTTATAAATCTTTACCACTTCGTAAGCCAAAGCCATCTTGGCGTCACGAGGATTAACCCCTTCGGCCATCTTCTTTTCCCAATCCTTAATTTCTTCCATTGGGATATCAGTAAGTATTTCCATGGCCACGGCAATGATCGTATCTGGCCAACTCATTACTTTGCCGAACATATCTTCAGCCGAATCAGTCAAAGAAATCGCATTGCCCTCTGACTTGCCCATCTTTTTTCCACTTGGATCTTCCAAAAGCCTAGTGGTAATCACGAATTTTTCCTTATTCTTCATTTTCTTCATCAAAGTCCTGCCAGCTAACATATTGAACATCTGATCATTCCCGCCCAACTCCATATCCACATCCATGGCCACACTGTCATAGGCTTGCATCAGGGGATACATAAATTCATTAAGGTATAAATCCTTGCCTTCCTCCAATCTCTTCTGAAACATGTCGCGAGCCAACATCTGTTGTGCCGTAAACAAAGCAGTCAATTCTAATACATCAGCAAATTTCAATTTGGATAACCAATCATGATTGTTCTTAAAAATAATTTTTTTAGTATCAGTGATATTTTTGATCTGATCCTTCCAACCCATGGCGTTTTTTTTGACCTGAGAAGCCGTCAAAACTTTTCTGGCCTGCGCTTTATCGGTCGGATCGCCAACCATGGCAGTAAAGCCTCCATACAAAAAGATAACCTCATGGCCTAGTTGTCGCAATTTCTCCAGTTTTCTAATTTGGATACCGTGGCCAATGTGCAAAGCTTCAGCCGTCGGATCAAAACCGCAATAAATCCTTAGACGCTTACCCGACATCAAGGCTTTTTTGACGGCTTCACGGTCAGGATAGAAATTTTCAATTCCTCGCCCCAAAAATTCTTCTACTTTAGACTCTTCGGTAATAACCGAGGTCTTTTTTTTGATTATAGTCATAAATTTATCCTAAGTCAGATAATTGTAGTTTTAATTTTTCTGCCTTAGCTTGAGCCTCTTGCAACTTGGCGCGCTCACCATCAACCACAGAGGCCGGAGCATTCTTCACAAATTCTTCATTAGCCAATTTCATTTGTAATCCCTTGGCATATTTCTCGGCTTCTACTAAATCCTTTTCTAACCTCGCCCTCTCCGCTTCTATATCAATCAATCCAGCCAGATCAAGGTAAATTTCTATTCCACTGATAACCGTCGCCGCGCAGCCTTTAGGCTTCTCACCAGATTCAACAATTTCCAATTTTTCTAATCTAGCCAGTTTCATCAAAACATCCTGCTGTGACTCTAACAATCCGGCCTTATCTCCGGCAATCAAAATCGCCTTGACCATTCTCGCGGGATCAATTTTATTCTCACTACGCAAGTTACGCAAAGAAGTTACTGATTGCTTGACTAAATCAAATGACGGTAATTGTTCTTCTTCGGATAGATGCAGAATATCTTTAACCTTATCCATCAACTTTTCTTTTTTTACTGCGACTCTTGGCCACGCTTCTATCATCAGTAAATTTTCCGCTCCGAACTTAGACCAAATTTCTTCGGTAACAAAAGGAATGAATGGATGCCACAACCTTAGAAGATTCTGCAAAACATACAAAAGAATTTCATCTTTATCTTTCTCAATTTTGGCTATTTCCAAATACCAATCGGCAAAGTCATCCCTGGTAAATTCGGTCAGAAGCTCAATAGCTCCAGAAAAATCATACTTATCAAGACAACCTCCGGCGCTTTTAGCCGTCTGTTCAAGGCGACTCATAATCCATTCATCTGAGAGCGTTTTGGCTTCAGGAGCATCTTTAATAATAGTTGCATCATCAACCGTAGAAAGAATATAACGCGAAATATTCCAAAGCTTGTTAACGAAATTCCTAGCGCCCTCGACTTTTTCTTCATAAAATCTTGAATCGTTTCCGGCAGTAACCCCCTTGATCAAACTCAAACGTAAAGCATCGGTGCCATATTTTTCAATTACCTCCAATGGATCCAGTCCATTACCCAGAGACTTAGAAAATTTACGTCCATCTTTGGCACGTAAAATACCATGAATATATACGTCTTTAAAAGGAATGTCGTCGAGTGTGTAAGTGGTCATTAAAATCATTCTGGCCATCCAAAAGAATAGAATTTCATATCCCATTTGCATCCAGGTAGTTGGATGGTATTTTTTCATATCTTCACTGTCCTCAGGCCAGCCTAAAGTCGAAAAAGTCCAGGCGCCGGAAGAAAACCAAGTGTCTAGCGTGTCTTCATCCTGCCTTAATTTAGTTGATTCGCATTTAGGGCATGTCTCTGGGGTGACGTCGCTATAAAAAATTTCATTGCAATCAGCGCAATACCAGATAGGAATCCGGTGGCCCCACCAAATCTGACGAGAGATGCACCAGTCCCGCAAATTATCAATCCATTGCAGGTAAATGTTGTGAAATCTTTCAGGATTAATTTTAATAATCTTTTCCTTGTCGCCATTGTGTCCGGAAGTTACTGCCTCACGCATCAAGTCTTTTAAACTTTTTCCACGACCAGCAATCTCTTTGTTAACATCAATAAACCATTGATCCATTGGCAAGGCCTCAACTACATCCTTAAAACGATCCGAGGTGCCGACATTATGCTCGATTTCTTCCTCGCTAATATATAAATTCTTTTCTTTGAGCCAATTAACGAATTTCTCTCTGGCTTCTAAAACGGTTAACCCTACATAGTCTTTGCCTGCCGCCGGGAGCATGCGTCCATCTTTGCCGATGACCGGAATAATGCCAATGTCTTTATTATTTTGGTACATCTCAAAGTCAATTTGGCTATGTGCTGGAGTAACGCCGACGGCACCGGTGCCATAATTCATGTCAACGTTTTTATCTCCGATAATTGTAATTACTAACGGATTCTCAGCTCCGACATCAACGGTAAACTTTTGACCAATCAGATGATTGTAACGCTCATCGTCGGGATTAACTGCCACAGCAGTATCGCCCAACTTGGTCTCCGGACGGGTAGTGGCAATAGGAATAGGAAAAGTATCGCTGTACTTAAAAGTATAAACCGTGGTTTTTCTGGTCTCGTATTCCAATTCATCATCAGAACAAGTTGACTGTCCTTTAACGGACCAATTTACGACTCGATAGCCACGATAAATCAGACCATCAGCAAACATACGACGGAAAATTTCATTTACTGCTTTGGATCTAGGCTCATCAAAAGTGTAAGCCAAGCGCGACCAATCGCAAGAAGTCCCCATCTTCTTGATTTGGCCAATCATGATTGATTTGTGGTTCTCAGCAAATTCACGCACTTTGGCGATCAATCCTTCGCGCCCCAATTCCTGACGCGGATTATTGATGCCCTGCGCTTTCAAATCACTCTCAACTCTGGCCTGAGTGGCTACGGCTGCATGGTCGGTGCCGGGCACAATCATGGCGCGCTTCCCTTGCATACGCTGATAGCGCACAGCAACATCCATTATGGCATTTTCAAAAGCGTGTCCTAAATGTAAGATTCCTGTGACATTTGGAGGTGGCATAGAGATGACAAATTCTTCCTGCCTATCGCCAGGAAGCTTGTCTGGATTAAAATAGTCGGAATCTTCCCATTTCTTGTATAACGCGTCCTCGACCTCTTTGGCTTCATACGCCTTTGCTAACTCAATTTTGGCCATAAATTATGATTTTAGAATAACTTAAATATACTAAAAATAGACTAAAAAATCAAGAAACGCGACCTGAATATTTGAATCGCGTTTCTTTTTATTTTTGTATAAAAAATCTATTTTTTTGTACCCCAGTCTGGAGTTGCCACCAATCCTCTTTTAGCGGCCAAGTATTTATAAGCAGAAAGTGCTGCTTTTGAACCTTCACCGGCAGCGATAATCATCTGCTTAAATCCGACATCGGTGCAATCACCAGCAGCAAATATTCCCTCAACGCTAGTCTTTCCCGCCTTATCAGTAACAACCTCTTTACGATCATTAAGCTCTACTAATCCGGCTAGCCAATCCGTTTTGGGCGTAAAACCAATTTCAATAAAAATACCATCAACGACCAACTCTTCGTGATCGCCATTTTTTATTAACGCTTCCGCATTATTCAACTTGCATAAAGTTTCTGAGGCATCAAATCCAGGAGCGGCCTCTGATTCAAACTTTTTTAGTTTTATCTTCTCTACTTTATTTTCGCCAACAATTTCACTAACTGCCTTACCACACAAAATATTCATGTTGCTAATAGCCATGACCTGTTGCATGACGCTTTCTTCGATATTGAACTTAGCGCTGTTGTTTACCAAATAGACCTGGTTAGCTAATTTAGATAGATACTCAGCCGCCTCGATAGCGGAATTGCCACCGCCTACAACCGCAACATTTTTACCTTTAAAAAACGGGCCATCGCAAGTGGCACAATACGAGACGCCACGACCAGTCAATTCTTTTTCTCCGGGCACGCCCAAATCGCGTGGCGTCAAACCAAAAGCTAAAATTACTGCGCCAGCCTTGTATTCATCTTTGTTAGTTTTAACAATAAAGCCATCTTCTAATTTTACTACAGACAAAACTTCATTGGAGTCAGTCACAAGTCCCAACTTTTTTGCCTGTTGCTCCATGTTTTGGGTAAGTTCAAAGCCGCCAATGGATTCGATTCCAGGCCAATTCTGTACTTCGTGAGCAATAGCCGCCTGTCCACCCATTGCTTTTGCAATAATTAATATCTTGAGCTCTCGTCTCAATCCATAAATTGCCGATGTGAGTCCGGCCGGCCCTCCACCAATGATAATCAAATCGTAATCCATATTTTTTTAAATTAAATGAGTTTCTCCAAGGCAGCCTTTAGAGTTTCTTTGGTTTGCAGACCAGTAAAAGTTTCTTTGGCCTCGCCACCTTTGAAGATCATAATAGTCGGAATAGACATGATGCCATATTTTCCGGCAGCCTGAGGATTCTGATCAACATCCATCTTTCCGATTTTAACTTTGTCGCCCATTTCTGCAGCCAACTCATCTACTATTGGACCCTGCATGCGACAAGGACCACACCAGGTGGCAAAAAAATCTACTAGAACTGGCTTATCGCTGTTTAGAACTTCCGCCTCAAAACCGGCGTCAGTAAAAGTGTATTCTGACATAATTTTATTGGTTATTATTCTTGTCTAACAATTTTAAAACAAAAAAGGATAGTTAGCAAGACTTTGCACTATCCTTTTTAAAAAGCTATATATCGCTTGAAGAATCTCCGGTTGCTGAGGAAATTTCTGTTGGCGGAGGCGCTTCTGCGGATTCGCCATCTGAAGGCGGAGTACCAGCATCCTCCGATAAAGTTCCTCCGGAATCGCCGCTGGACGAGGAATCACTTTCCGAGGATTGAGGTTCGCTTGAATCTTGCGAAGAATTGTCAGCAGGAGATTCTTCTGTAACCGAAGAATCTTCCGTCCCCTGATTTTCTTCTGGCGCACCTTCGGTTTCAACTTGCGCCGAGGCATCAGCGCTGCCGCCTCCTTCATCCCCAACCGACGAACCTTCGGTTGCCTCGGAATTATCGGCGCTACTTTCCGTATCTGAATTGGTGTCGCTTACGTCTTGTTCTGTAATTTCATTTCCGGAAGAATCCAAAACGGCTACGGCATGCCAATTAAACTGAATTTCCTCATCAATGGTTGGATCAACGGCAATTACAAATCCTTCTGGAGTTTCATTTTCCACCCACCAATTAACTCCAGATAATTTCTTTTTTGGAGTTATGGTGATTACCGGGGTCGATTCGTAAGGCTTGGAGAATTTTACCTCCGTTGAGGTGGCTCCGGTCTGTACGGTTGCTATCCCGGCTGAATCTCCAGTGAAATAAACATGGTCACTGAAGGTAACCTTGGATTTGAACCCTGCCTCGCCAATGACGGTAATAGTTCCTTGGAAAGTCACGGCTGAGGCAACCCTAAGTGAATCAACATTGAACTCCGGATCAGAAGAAACGCTTAATTCCGTCACCGAATCTTCAGCGCCAACCAATACCTTCAAGTTCTCTATTTCTTCTTGCTGTTGCTGTATTCCTCTAGTAAGGAGGGAAGTCATAATAGAATAATTAAGACTGTAAGAACCCTCGCTACCATGGACAAGCTCGGGAATTACTTCCTTAACCTCTTGAGCGATAAAGCCCAGGCTATGACGGCCATTGGCAATATAGTCAAAGCTTACGGGACGCAACTTCATAATATCATCCATGCCGTAAACCAAATCTTCAACGTTTTCTTTTAAGTTAGCGTCCGAGGTTTCTGTCACACTAAGAGCAGTTACGTCGCCGGTAAAAATAGCGTTGCCCGCCACTACAAAGCTTTCTTGAGGGGTTGTGGTACCGACACCAACCTTGCCAGTTGAATCTAAATATAACTGATCAACATTATTCCAAGTCTTAAATCTAGCCGTAGCAACTTCACCGGCATCAGTTGATGGCTGAACTCCGAAAAATTCCGATGGGGTAGAATATTGACCTAAGCCAATAGTGTCAGCATTAATAGAAAGCAGGGAATTACTACCACTGCCAACATGAAACGAATTAGTTAAAAAAGTTCCAGAACCTATAAATAAATTACTGCCTATGGTCATTAGAGCATTGCCCGTACCATAGAAAAAACCACCTATAGCATCTCCTACTCCGGCAACACCAACGGTCGAAGCCTTACCATAAACTCCAACAGCATCAATGTTGCCATTAGTAGTATCAGTGGAAGTGGAGTAGCCGTAAACACCACTATTAAAGTACGAATTTAAAACCGGAAAATACCCATAACCGCCGGTTTGCATTTGCGTAGTAAAATCATGATCGGCCGTAGCATACCAAGTTTCTCCGTTAGATTCACAATCCCCCTGATTATCGTAATCACTGTTACCGCAATGAGCAACCACGGAACGCGTGACTGTATCATCGACGGTTGACTGGCCGGTCGTAGTGACGTTGCCGCTAACAATCATTCCGGTATTAATGTTAAGTGGGCTATAAGCAATAATAGTCTCGACTTGAAGAACCTTGCCTTGAGCAATTTGTAAATTACCAGCAATTGTAGAGGTTCCGGTGCCAGAGATGACCATATTGCCAGTAGTAGTAAACCTGCCAATACCATCGTTTCTAATTTCAAAGATACCTAAATTAGTAGAGGTGGCTACTTGAAGTAGATAATCGCTAGTACTAGAAGCATAAACAGACAACTTATATGTTGGAGTAGTGGTGCCAATGCCAATTGAGCCACCAAAATAACTTGGGGTATTAGTTGCCATAACCGAAATCGCTCCTTGCGAATAGAGGCCTCCGCTACCAACCTCCAAACTATCCCATACAGTCAATCTTTGATTGAAGACCGCGTTATTCAAAACTTGTAATGAACCAGCAGAAAAAGCATCCGAATGTCCACCCCAAATGTCGGCTCCCGGTAATTTAAATATTCTAAAATAATCTGTAGACGTAGAGTAACTTGATAAAATTGGAGCGTAACCAACTGATACGTAATTGCCTCTAAAATCAAAGGTTAACGGAAAGGAGTTATCACCTCCTCCAAAAATACTTGTTTTACTTATAATTTCCGGATCCGTCGAAGAAGCAACGTCTATTATCAAAAAATCGCTAGCCCAAGTCGTTGCATAAAGTCTAGTTCCAAGAATTTTAACGTAATTGAAGGCAGTATAAGTATCATCTAACGCTAAGCTAGAATCACTATTAGTACCGATTTCTCTTCCGCCCTTCACTACTGGATTACTAGGATTTGACACATCAACAATTCTAAAAGATTCCGTTGAAGAGTTGGGGCCCAGCCTCCCTAAGCCCAAATAAACGTAAGGGCCGGAAACATCCAAAGACCAACAAAGATTAGTGCTGGTAGCTAAATCCGAGATAGTCATTTCCTTAACAATAAAGGGATTAGCTTTGTCTTTGATATTAACGATTGTCAACGGATTGGCCTCTCCATCAATTATCTTCCTAGAACAAACATAAGCATAATCTCCGGACACTTTAACATCCCAATTATTATATCCAACGTCACTAAGAGAGGAAACTAGCCTTGGGCTATAGGGGTCCGATATATCAACAACATCCATACTCTCAGTTCCCAAAACATATGCGTACTTTCCTGAAACATAAAAGGGTTGTCCGCCGCTACCCCCCAAACTGCTCAACTCTAGGTCTTCGCCACTAACAACTACTGGATTAGATTTATCTGATATATCAACGATTCTAAAAGGATTAGTTATGCCTCCGGAAGCATTATATAACAAATAAGCATAATTGCCGCTAGCCCAAACCCTCTTGCCATCAGAAAGAGGCAGTCCAGTGAGTCCCGCTCCACCAACGATTCGAGGATGAGAAGGATTTGAAATATCTATAATCCTAAAGGAATCAACACTGTTAGTAGCATAACTTATTGTGTAAGCGTAATCATCAGCAATATAAAGATTGCGTAATTTGTGCGGCAACTCCAAATTATCAGCCATCTTTTGTAACGACCCAGAAAAACTAAGGCCATTTTCTATTTCTAAGCCGTTGCCAGTAAGAACGCTTCCGGCTACTGATAAATTTCCATTAAAAATAAAATTTGTTGTTGATGCTTCGCCCCCGATTAATTCAGTAAAGTTCAAATTATGGGTATTGGTTGATGTTGAATAGTTATTGACTATTGTAAAAAGAGAAGAAAGCCCATCATCAAGATCATCAACTATTGTTATTCCTTGTTCAAAATTATTAAGAAATTTTATTGTACTCGTCGACAGCACATCATAAGCGTATGTTGTTTGATAAGGAACCAGCGAACCATCAATGTTTAGATTGTTGAAGGTTATGTAATTGTCGTTCTGACCAATTATAGACCCATAACCAATTACAGCGCTTTCTAAAGTCGAGGTTCCCAATACATGCAAGGCGGTCTGTGGTGTTGAAGTACCTATACCAATATAACCATTACTTAAGTCACCATAAAGCAGATTGCCTATATTAAGATGATTATTTGTAGTAGACGCCGGCGTATCAATATCATATCCGATAATAATATTATTTGATCCGGTGGTTATAGAATTACCGGATTGGTAGCCTAGCAATAAATTATTACTGCCTGTGGTTAAGGCGTAACCAGATCTATAGCCAAAAAGAGAGTTATTACTATTATTTGCTCCTGAAGATCCATAACCGGCTTGAAACCCAACAGCAACATTACTGCTGGAAGTAGCATTATAATAAAGAGCGTCCATGCCTAAAGCAACATTATCAGACCCATTAACATTATAATATAAAGAATTTGCTCCCAGGGCGGTATTATTGCTGGCCCGATTCCAATAGAGAGAAAAATTACCAACCGCCGTGTTCCAGTTGCCAATAGAGTTGTAATATAAGGTACTCGCTCCATATCCGACATTGTGATATCCGGTAGTATTTGAGAGTAACGACTGAAAGCCATACGCATTGTTCAAGTCCCCTTCAGTATTATCCTTCAATGACTGAGATCCGAAAGCGCTATTACCAACTGCCTCATTAGCCAAAGACATTACTGAGTCCTTGCCAAAGCCGGAGTTGTTGCTACCGGTTGTAGTTAAGTTTCCAGCTCCACCAAAAAAATAATTATTGCGAGTCGTCGAAGCTTGCACAACAATTTGGCCATTATATCTGAGTTTATAACTGTCGGCAACATTGAGGTCTTGCCAGACGTCCAAACCATAAGCCGGGGCAGCAGTGCCTATACCTATCTTGCCGTCAGAAGCGATGCGCATAACCTCACTATCCAATCCAAATGTTATTGGACCATTCCAAGAAATAAAAGACAATCCCCCGGAAGCGCCCTCACCTGATTGTATACTAAAGTTATCAGTATTATTGTCGTAAATCACAAAACCGCTTGCAGTACTTTCGCCCACAGCAATAACGGCACTGCCAAGAGAATTAGAATTATTCACAACTAAAGGATAGGACTGTCCTGCATAATCAACCTGCAACCGCTGAAGAAATTGACCACTCCCATAGACTCCAAACTTTTCACTATAGGCTCCTGGGGTGGTAGTGCCGATGCCGACCGAACCATCGTTGTAGTAGATAGCCGTTCCAGTGGTTGTCCATTGGCTTTCATTAATACCTAAAGTGCTTGTAGAAACGGCGGATAATAGGCCGCCGTTTGACCACAGCAACCCAGAGTTCAGTCCGGACAAAGTGGTACTACCGGTTATAACCAAATCTCCATTAACAAACAAAGATGTCATGGTTGCCGCACCGGAAAGATTCAAGCTATTTCCCCAAATATTATCCCAACGCAAAGTTGAGCTCCCTAAAGAATAAGTTAAATCGGTGCTAGGCAAAAGATCCGAACCTACATAACCATTAATAATCGCCGTACCAGAAAGATTCAAATCGTTAATAGTAGTAGTTCCATTAACAAACAAAGATGTCATGGTTGCCGCACCGGAAAGATTCAAGCTATTTCCCCAAATATTATCCCAACG
>MWBE01000054.1 GCA_002068915.1 Parcubacteria group bacterium ADurb.Bin326 | reverse complement strand
AAAATTTGATCGTCGATTTCTCTGCTATGTACAGAAATTTTGCCACGCACTAAATCTTCAAACTCAATAACCCCGTCTTGTTCCGGATTAATTTTCATTCTAATAACATACTTCTCTCCCCTATCTAACTTTTTTTTGATTTCCTCAGGCGATAATTTACGGCAAAGGCCGTCATAGCGAGTTGGTTGCTTGGCCGCCTCTTGCGAATGTCGCAAAGTATCCAGTCTTTCAGAGGTGCAAAAGCAGTAATAAGCCTTATCTGAGTCAATAAGTTGTTTGGCGTAGCGTTGATAGATTTCCAGCCTATGGGATTGCGTGTAGGGCCCAAAATGGCCGATTTCACGCACTTTACCCCCTTCCTCGGCGATTATGCCTTCGTCAGGAGTAATTCCCGCTGATTTTAGTACTTTTAGTAAGTTTTCCACAGCCCCGGCAACTTCACGGCTTTGGTCGGTATCCTCAATGCGAAGAAAAAAAACGCCTTTGTTTTGTTTGGCAAAAAGGTAGGCGTAAAGCGCGGTGCGTAATCCTCCGATGTGCAAATATCCGGTTGGCGATGGTGCAAAACGCGTGCGTATTTTGGGTTTGAATAAATTAAACATATTTTATTTTAAAATCTTCTCTTTAATGACAAGCATCGGAAAAATTACTATAGCCCTCGATATTCTGCGCCAGCGTTTTGGCTGAGATATTAGTCTAAACAGCCACTCCAAACCAATTTTTCTTATCAACGCCGGCGCTCTCTTTATGTTTCCTGATAAATAATCAAAAGTTCCGCCAACTCCAATCGCCACTTTTATATTTGGTAAATGTGGTAGGTTCTTTGCGAGCCATTTTTCTTGCTTTCCATGTTGAAAGGCTAAAAGAAGTATCTCTGCTCCGCTTAACCTTATTTTTTCCAGTATAGCCTCGTTATTTTCTAAGCGCCAACAGCCGGCTGCGGCGATCATTTCACCTCCGCTATCCAATCCCATTATTTTAGCTTGAGGAAATTTTTGAATTACTTTTTCAGCAACGCCACTTGCCCCGCCTAGCAAAAAAATCTTATATTGACTATTTAATAATTTTTCTGTTATTTCTACTCCAGTGGTTCTTTTCAGTTCTGTCCCATAAAAGATTTTAGCAATTAACTTTATACCAAAGCCGTCGCAAGTATTTAGAGCGCAAGAGTTTAGTATTTTTTTGAATTCCAGATCGCGAGACGCTTCGACTAAAAATTCAGGATTTACGGTCGCTATTTGAACTTGCGTCTCGGCCGTTATTGATTTTTCTATAAAAGAAACAGTATCTTTTATGTTAGTCCCATCTATTCTGACTCCTAAAATTTCTATACTCATATTTTTAATAGGCTACAACCAAAGAAATACCGGAAGATTCTTTAGAGGTAAAATTGTCAGCTAAGAGAAAAACTCCTTTAATCTTATTTTTAGAAAAAACAAGTAGCGTTTCTTGCCCTCGGTATTCAGTGGTTACTGAGAATTTTGCTTCTTGCAGTTTTTTGGCATAGTACTCCTCTAGACTTTTTCTGGTTTTATCGATTTTTTTCCATTTTAATGAAATTACGGTTTCTTTTTCTAAAGATGTTTCGAGGGATTTTTTAAGCGAATTAGCATCGTAAACCCGTTCTTTGCTATCACCAAGCAACACTTGCCCCTTCAAATCAACGGAAAATCTCGAAAGAAACGGGGTAATAAACCAATTAGGCAAAGACTCTATGGTGTGAATCATTTTTTGTCTTTGCATTTGATTCTGTGTTTTTACCGATGCTTGTTGTGGCAGATAAAGTGGCAAATCTTGCGGGAAGCCCACTGGCAGGGTTTTTTCTTTACTGACAACCGGACCAACCATAAGCACAACAGAGATCATGCCAAAAAGAATAAAACCGGCCAATATCGAGACAGTGTAGATAACCATTCTTATTGCAAATCCTCCATCTCCGGCTAAATGCCCCCGACTTTTTGCTGTGACTTCATTTTTTTTATTAACAATAGTATCACGCTTTGGCTCGATTTTAATTTTCTCTTCCTTTTTGTTATTTTCCGCCTCAACTACGATTTCCGTTTCGATTTTTTTGTTTCTTGGCTTATTGGGACTTACAATCATTTTGGCTTTTTTATTGCTTTTAATAATACCAAAAAAAGCCTATTTTGGCAAAATAAATATGGGAGTTGTTTTTTTGCTTGATTTTAGATTTTTTGTTATAATTAAATCAAATGTAAATAAAAGAAGCACCAAAATGAAAAAATCATTATTTTTAACATTTGGTTTTTTGGCAACGTCATGTTTTTTTGCGGTAAACGATTTAAAAGCGGCCGAATTTGATCCGTCTTATCTTATCTCTGATTCAGAAATGAATAATTATCACGCAATGAGTCAGGCTGATATATCCAGGTTTTTAGAAAAAAGAACTGGCACCCTAGATAATTATTTAACTTTTGATAAAGAAAATAATCCCAAAACCGCGCCCCAGGCTTTTTATGAGATAGCCCAAAGGTGGATGATAAATCCCAAGTATCTGTTAGTTTTGGTGCAAAAAGAGCAAAGCTTATTGGAGGATGCCTCACCAACCCAAAAGCAGTATGATTGGGCCACTGGTTACGCGGTCTGCGATTCTTGCTCAATGAGCGACCCTAATATTCAAAGGTTCAAAGGCTTTTATCGTCAAGTCAACTCGGCAGCAGCTCAAACTAGGTACTACATGGATAATATCGGGGAGTTTAATTTTCAGCCTGGCAAAACTTTCAATATAGATGGCGAGAGCGTTACTATCAAAAATACCGCTACTGCCGGATTATATAACTATACGCCACATATCCATGGAAATGAGATTTTTTGGAATTTATGGAATAAGTATTTTGGCAAGAAGTGGCCCGACGGATCTCTTTTGCAAGCCGAGGGAAATCCAGCCATCTATTACATAGAAAATGGCCTCAAAAGAGAAATTGCTTCAAAGGCAGTATTCATATCCCGCTTTGATCCCAATCGAGTAATCACTGTTTCCGTCGGAGACCTTGATTACTACGAGGATGGAGCTCCGATAAAATACGCTAATTTTTCTTTACTGCAAGCACCTAGCGGCGATGTTTATATGATTTTTAATGACATCAAGAGAAAAATAGAAAATAGCGCCGTATTGAGAAAGTTGGGACTAAACGATGATAATTTGATAAAAGTAACCGATGCCGATCTTATTCCTTACAAAGATGGGCCCAATATAACCGAGTATACCCTCTACCCTACCGGCGTCTTAGTTCAATCAACTAAAGCTAAGTCCGCCGCCTCTGATATTTATTACATTATCAGCGGACAAAAACGTCCCGTACTAACTTCTGAAATTTTAAGTGCTAATTTTTCCGGCATGACCGTGAAAAAAATGACTCCTGAAGAGTTAGATATGTATATGACCGGAGATAATGTTTCGTTGCCTGAAGGTTGGTTGATTAAAACCAAAAATGTTAACACTGTTTATGTAATTTCCAATGGTAAGAGGTTGCCAATATTTTCTGGATCGGTTTTTGCTAGTATGAAATACAGTGGCAAAAATATCAGAATTATTAGCGACGCTACTTTAAGCGCCCATCAATTAGGTCAAACCATTACCGGAGATTGGTAAAAAAACAAAAATATGTCTTTAGTTTTCGCGGCCATAGCCCCGCATCCGCCGATATTGATACCTAATGTCGGTAAGGACCACATTTCGAAGATAGAAAAAACAAAGCAGGCGTTAGAAAAAATAGAGCAAGAGCTTTATTCTTCTCGACCCGATATCGTGATAGTTATTTCTCCTCACGGAGAGATTGATCCGCGGGCCTTTACCATTAATCTAGCCAACGACTACGAAGCTGACTTTGAGCATTTTGGCGACTTCGAAACCAAACTAAAGTTTAAAGGAGATACTGTTTTGATGACCTTTGGCAAAGAGAAGATGTCTTCTAAATCCCAAATAAACATAATATCAGACAAGAGACTTGATCACGGCACTTCCATACCGCTTTATTGCCTAACCAGACACTTGGAGCAGGTCTCAATCATTCCTATTTATTTTTCGATGTTGGATTCGCAAGCTCACTTTGAGTTTGGCAAGGGACTCAAAGAAATAATCATGGATTCAGATAAAAGAATTGCCGTTATAGCTTCGGCCGACCTCTCTCATTGCTTAAGTGAAAATTCTCCAGTTAAATGCGACCCGGCCGGAAAAATATTTGACCAAAAAATAATCAAATTAATAGAAGATTGCGACTCTCTCGGAATAGTTAACTTTGATCACGAATTAGCAGAAAAAGCCCACGAATGCGGCTTGCGCTCAATCCAAGTACTGGCCGGCATACTTTCTGATGTAAAATGTAAACCCCAAATACTTAGTTATGAGAGCCCCTTTGGCGTGGGGTACGCCGTAGTTTCGATAAGCATGAATTATTAATTAAAAATCCCGCTTGAGCGGGATTTTTAATTTTCATCAACATTTTTTTGGGCCTCCTCGTTGTCTAGTTCCGGCTTTTTGGTTACCAGCTTAAAAAAATACTTCCATTTCTCGCCGTCTTTACAAAGTTCCTTAGTATCATTGAGGCATTTTTCTATAAAATCCTTGGAATTATCCTTGCACGCCTTGAACACGGAATTTCTTTTAAATCCCGGTATCCCAAGCTCCCTAATTACCCGCAAAGACAAATCTTGCCACTGATAGGCTGGCGGTTTAGGTTTTTTGGCAACCGCTTCAGTAAAGTCGCTTAAGATAAAAGAAATTTTTTGCGGACCCGTGTCATTATCTTTCATAATACTAATATTTTATCTCGAATAAAGTTTCTGGTCAAAGTTTTGACAATTTGACAGTTTAGTGATAAAATACTATGATTTAGACACTAATATTATGTTAAATATAGTAGTTAATCCCAACCAAATACTTAGAAAAAAGGCGGAAAAAATCAAAGATCCGCTCTCTTCTGATGTCCAGAAGTTGATTCCGGAAATGATTGAAACCATGCTTGTTAAAGACGGGATTGGTTTAGCTGCGCCACAGATCGGCAAAAGTATCAGGATTGTTGTGATTCATCATAAGGATAGGGATTTAGTAATGATTAACCCTAAGATAGTAAGAAAATCCTTAATTAAAGAGTGGGACGAAGAAGGCTGCCTTTCTGTTCCGGAAGTTTTTGGCGACGTTAAGCGTTGTAAGAAAATAACCGTCAAATATATTGACGAATCAGGCAAGGAACAAATCTTGTCCGGCGAAGGACTTCTGGCTAGGGTAATCCAACATGAAGTAGACCATCTTGATGGAGTGCTTTTTATTGATAAAGCCAAAAATTTAAGACGAATCGAAAATGAATAAACCAATCAAGACTGTTTTTGTTGGTACGCCGGAATTCGCCGTCCCCTTTCTCGAGGGGCTTTTTAATGATGGGAATTTTTCTATTAACGGAGTAATAACTCAGCCAGACAAGCCGGTTGGCCGTAAACAGGAACTGACTGCATCGCCGATTAAGTTGTCGGCAGAAAAACATGGAATTACAGCTTGGCAACCAGAAAAATTGCGTGACAATCCTGATATTTTGGAAGAATTAAAATTAGTCGGAGCAGACTTGTTGGTGGTAGTAGCTTATGGACAAATTTTATCTCAAGCAATTCTCGATCTTTTTCCTCTGGGCGCAATCAATGTTCATCCTTCCCTACTCCCCAAGTATCGAGGCGCTTCACCGATACAAAGCGCAATACTTAATGAGGAAGAAAAAACGGGTATTTCAATCATGCTAATGGATGAAAAAATGGATCATGGACCAATCTTGGCACAAGAAGAACTAGTTTTAGGCGGAGATGAAACAACCGAGTCGTTACACGATTTAGCCGCGATTAAGGGTGTTCCCCTCCTGGTTAAGACTATTAAAGATTTTGTCGATAAAAAGATCTCCGCAATCCCGCAAAACGACGCTGAGGCCACTTTTTGCCGCACTATAACCAAAGAAGAGGCCAGAATAAATTGGTCCAATTCAGCGAAAAAAATATCCGCCCAAATCAGGGGTTTTTATCCTTGGCCTATTGCTTGGACCATGCTTGATGGTAAAAGATTAAAAATCTTACCTCCGATTAAGGTAGTAAAGAATGAAAACAAAGCTCCAAGCGGCTCTATCACTGTTGACGAAGGGAAGATTAAGATACAATGCGGCCAGGAAGCGATTGAAGTGAATAAGCTCCAGCTGGAAGGAAAAAGTGTTATGGGCTCGAAGGAAATGATTAACGGCATCAAGAATCTAGCTGAAAAAACCTTAGAATAAGTTTTATATCTGAAAAACTTAGCTGGCACTGGTTAGGTTTTTTTGTTTGGGACGCAATAAGATAGAAATTAAAAATATTAAAGCTAAATCCAGGTAGAGCTCTTCCCTACCGAAATAATTAGTGTATATTGTCATAATTGAAACAAAGCTAAAATAAGATAAAACAAAGGCGGTAAGCAACGACGGTCTTTTATTGTTCCAAACATAAATGAAAGCTAGGCCTAAGCCCCATAAAGCCGCCGCTAGCCAAGTTCCAATCCAGCCGAAATCGACGAAATAACCGAAAATAAAAGTCGCAGTATTCCACCAAGGCACAAAAACTTTATCCCATTCAATAACGGCAGACAATTGAGGTAATCTGGCTATTTCTAATAGAGAATTAAAAACGCTTAAAGAATAGGCTCCATAAAAAGTTGCCCCTCCGTAGAATTGAGTTACTCGCATTAAGGCTTGAAGATTAAAAGTCGGTATTAGATAAAGCGGGGTTAAAAATTGCAGGGCCGGCGGCAGATTAACCTGAGAAATTGTTGAAATGTAGGCGAAGGGATTATATTCTCCCGCATATTGATAATCTCTGTAGGTAATAAATTGGCGCATTGCCGGTATAGCAATAGATACTAATAAAATAGTAGAGACAGCAATAAAAGATGCTGTCAGAATTCTTTTTACCGAGATTTCTTTGATTTTAATTGCTAAATATCCGAAGTAACAAAGTAATATAGTAATGACAATGGTTAGGCGCGAGGCGTAAAACAGCAAAAAGATCAAGCCTAAAACTATATTAGCAATAATTAATCTCAAATGTAGCTTCTTTACTGATTTATTGATTATTAAATACAAAAAACTCAAAGGTATATAAATTCGGGGCAGCAAGGCTGCGTATTCAATTGGACCAAAAACTTCTTTATTAATAATGAAACGCATCTTGTCAGGAATTGTCGAAAGTAGAGGCAGGGTGCCAAAGCGCCAAAAAATGTAGACATTGGCCACTAACGCCAATAGCGTTAAAAAAATAAGAATAAACAAAAAATAGGAGCCAAGGTAAATGCTTATCTCCTTATTTTTTAAGCGCTTATTCCAAATTTTGGCACCCAAATTGTAGGCTACTCCGAAAACCAAACTGAACGACAACAGTAAAAGCCAAAAACTAAGGCTCCACGGCCTTTCTAAGGGGCTAAGATGTAATTGGGCCACTCCGATGGCAATCAGCCAAATTGAAGCAAGTAGCAGGTCAAATCGAAGCTTTTGGTCTCCTAGAAGATACCAGAGGCCGCAACCCAACCCCAGGAAAATAAAAATTATCGCCAGAAGCATTATTTAAGATGTTTTAAAAAATATTTAAGGGCGCTGGAGAAAAAGACTTTCTGATTCTTTATTAGTGTTTCTTGAGAAAAGCTCTTGCCCCCATGATGAATAATTTTTGTTTCGGGAAAATAATAAATTTTATATCCAGCCCGCCAAATGCGGCGACACATATCGACTTCCTCAAACCAGTTAAAAAATCTTTCATCTAAAATACCAACTTTGTCAAAAACGGATCTAGGTATAAGCATGAAGGCCCCCATTATTTGATCGACTGTTTGTTCCTTACCATAATCAAAGTCTTCGGCTAGGTAATGTTTTAATGCTTTAAGTTGAGGAAATATTTTAGGGGCTTTGATTAACATTAAAAATATCGGCCACCAAGTCGGAAATCGCCTGACAGAGGCTTGATCGCGTCCATCCGGATAAATCATCTTGCATCCCATGGCTCCGCAATTAGGATGGTTCTCCATAAAGGAAAGCGACCTCTTTAATGTGTCGGGGAAAATCTCCGTATCCGGGTTTAAAAGAAGAATATACTCCCCTTCTGCTTGTCTAATTGCAACATTATTGCCTCCGGCAAACCCTAGATTTTTTTTGCTGGCAATTAATTTGACCCAAGGAAATTCTTCGTTCACCATTTCTGCGCTATTATCGTGACTGGCATTATCAACGACAAAAACTTCAAGGTCTATCCCCTCCCTTCCCTCATCTATCGACTTCAAACATTTGCGTAGCAAATCCTTGATATTCCAAGAAACTATTACTATTGAAAGTTTTTTCATAATGACTTAATTATCGCATAAATAAGAGTTAAAAACAAGAAACCGCCCAATTAAGGACGGTTTCTTTTAGAAATAATTTAGATTTTTCCAATCAATACTTCAGTAAACTTCTGTCTGTGGCCAAACTTGGTTTTTTCTCTAGTTTTTCTCTTGTATTTTACGCCAGTAACAGTGCGTAAATGACCTTGTTTGCTAACTGTGGCGCTGATTTTTGCGTCCAATGCTGGTTCGCCAATTTCAACTTGATCACCATCAGCAATCAATAAAGTTTCTAATTCAACTTTTGATCCTGGTTCGGCAACCAATTTCTCGATCTTTAATTTGTCGTTTTCTTTTACCAGGTATTGTTTGCCCCCGGTTCTGATTATTGCTAATTTTGCCATATTTCTTACTTAAATTTAACAGGATAATATTAACTTAAATTCGTCTTTTTGTCAAGTTTAATCGCGAGGATTACTTTTTGAAGCCTTTTTTGGAAAAATTATTCCAGTCAACTATAAGCGGAGAGGCTATAAAAATAGAAGAATAGGTTCCTACAACAATACCCAGTGATAGGGCTAAAGTGAAGTTTTTAATGGAGTTACCACCAAAGAATAATAGAGCCAAAAGCACCAATAGAGTCGTCAATGAGGTGTTTATGGATCTAGCTAGGGTCTGATTGACACTATCATTGACAACCTCGTCAAACTTTCCGGAATAAAATTTGGAAAGATTTTCTCTAGTTCTATCAAATACAACGATCGTGTCGTGAACTGAAAATCCGATAATTGTCAGCAAAGCAGTGATGAATAAACTATCTACTTCTATTCCTCTAAAATGTCCTAGCGCGGAAAAGATTCCTGTAATTATTAAAACGTCATGAAGTAAGGCAATGACCGCAGCAGTTCCGTACTTCCAAGAAGCCAATGGTCGAGAAACTTTCCTGAAAACGTAGGCAATGTAAGCAATAATTGCTAGAGAAGCGATAATAAGCATCCAAATGGATTTTTGAAGTAGCTCCTTACCAATAACCGGACCAATGGAATCGAATCGGATCTCAGAGAGTTCATTTTTCTCTCCCGCGGCTTTTTTTAGGGAATTGACCGCCGCTTGATGTTCTTCTTCACTAATTGCTCTTGATTTGATAATAATGTTTTTATCTCCCGACGGCTGTATTACCAGGTCCCCGAAATTTAGAGGGTTTAAAGCAGAGTTAACTTCAGCAACTTCTGGGCGTTCTTGAGAAAAACTAACTTCTAATAATGACCCCCCGGTAAAATCAAGTCCCGGCTTAAGGCCCCAGGCTATCAAGCTTAAAACGCTAGCCAAGACTAGAATTCCTGAAAGCAGATAAGGATACTTGCGATTCTTTATTATTTGCAATTTCATAATTTTTGACTTTTTATTTCGCGTTATAAAGCCACTTGGACTTGCTTATTTTCCATTTAGCTACCAAAAGTAATAATTGTCTGGAAATAACTATGGCCGAAAACATCGAGACTGCGATACCAATTGCTAGCGTTAAGGCAAATCCCTTGATGATGCTTGAACC
Source organism: Parcubacteria group bacterium ADurb.Bin326 (assembly GCA_002068915.1). Lineage (GTDB taxonomy): Bacteria > Patescibacteriota > Patescibacteriia > 2-01-FULL-39-33 > 2-01-FULL-39-33 > CAISTG01. The sequence goes on along the minus strand of MWBE01000054.1, from coordinate 3,657 downwards.
AAACCACCACAAAATCAAACAAGTTATTAGTGAAGAAGCATTAGAATCTCTAATTGATGTCCAGGCTCTACCAAAGCCCTCTTCGATGGCTTTATATAAATCTTTACCGGCCTTCAATTCTTCCTTCATGCGCTCAAAAATCAAGACATTAGCATCAACAGCCATACCTATAGATAAAATGAAACCAGTAATTCCCGCTAGTGTTAAAGTGTAGCCGGGGAATAATTTGAAGATAGCCAATGAAATACTGGTGTAGATAGTTAAAGCGATTACCGATAATAATCCGGGCAATCTATAATAAACAATCATAAAGATTGCAACGGCTAGCAACCCCCAAAGTCCGGCAACCAAGCTTTTTTGTACCGCCACGCTACCCAAGGTGGCGCCAACAGTAGTCTGAGAAACTAAAGTTACCGGAACCGGCAGGGCTCCGGCATTAAGTCTTTGAGCTAATTGTTTGGCCTCTTCTAAAGAAAAATTTCCAGAAATAACGGCTTGTCCGCCATAAATTGCCTCATTGACATTAGGAGCGCTAATCACATAGCCATCCAAAAAGATAGCAACCGGCTTACCCACATTTCTTTCTGTTATTTCGGCGAAAAGTTGAGACCCCTCATTATCGAATTCTAAAGAAACTTGGGGTACCATGCTGGCCGAGTCATATTGAACGCTGGCCTTCTTGAGGTTTTTTCCTGACAACTTGGTGTTCATCCATTCTTCCGGCTGAGCAATTCCTAAATCTCTGGCGGTTTTTGTCAAAAACAAAATATGTCTGACATCCATTTCTTTGGAATCCCCAGCGCCACGGTCAGCTTCTTTTTTAATAATGTGGTAGCCATACATGGTTTGAACCAAATCAGTAGAAATCTCTCCTGGCTTTAATTTTGTTGCAGATTCTTCGAATTCAGCAACGGTGCTGTTGTCGCTTTTTATGGTATAAAATCCACCCGCATCTTTACTGCCCGGGTCTTCGCTGTATTGTTTGGCTAATCCGGCAAAATCCTCTCCTGCTTTGGCTTTTTGCAATACCTCAACAGCCTTTTTGCGTACTTCCAGATTCATTTGATCCAATTGCTTCTGTTGCTCATCGGTCAATTTGACTGCGTTAGGATTTTCTTCTTTGAATTCCAAAAGCGGAGTTTCGCCAATCATCTTAATGGCGCTCTTGATATCATAAACACCCGCAAGCTCAACTGAGATGCGAGGAGCTTGACCAGACATTGACGTTTGCACTATTGGTTCAGATACTCCTAAGGCATTTACTCTTCTTTCGATAACATCCTTTGCCCCTTCTAAGGCGTCTTTTTGTTCGTTAAGCGGAACATTACTTAAGTCGGCATCATAAATTAACTGAGCTCCACCCTGAAGATCAAGACCTAATCTGAAGGCCGGACCATAAGACGATAAATCTATTTCTTTGATGTTCTTCCAAACAAGTCTCTTGCTACCATCAAGCGGATTGACTTGCAGTGTTGGCCAAACCTTGGCTGAATTTACTACTGGGACGGCGGACAAGGCATTGTCTATGCCGGAAGCAACTTTATTGGCGGAACCAATAAAAGACAGGAACGCGGTTGCTAGGAAAATTAAAATTATAACCAAAGTAACCCAGCGCAAGCGCCCTCTTTCTCCAGGACTGAAGAAGTTCTGTAAAGATTTCTGATTCATAAATGCGGTTTTATGCTTGTGTATAATTATCAAAGATAACAGGACTATTTTAGCAAATTACGCTGGATTTTACAAGTCTTGCGACTGACGGAAAAAAACCGCCTTTTTTCTATTTTTTTGCTGATTTTAAATATTTTAAAAACCGCCCGGCAGGACGGCCTTTAAATGGATAAAATTATTAAAATAATTTTACTACTCCAGGGTAACCGTGATTTGATTACTGTAGAGCCCACATTTTCCACCAAGATACTCGCAAACCCTGACATAATATGCTCCCGGACCATCAAAAGATTCTAAAGTGTCGCTTGATTTTGAGGGGTCGGAATAGTAGTGGTATTTATCTCCTTCACGACAAGGATAAGTTGGTCCGCTGGCTTTAGACCAAACAACCTTAAATCCTGACTCTGAGTAACCTGAGGTTTTCCAGGTTATTTTTGATCCGCCAGCCGAAGACAAGGCTATCGAAGTTACTTCGCCAGCAGATTCCCCTGTTTCTGAAACTTTAAGTGGAGCTTTGACAGCAATATTGTTGCTATAGATGACGCACTTCCCTTCTACATACTGGCAAATGCGGAAATTATATGTTTTACCATCGGTTATAGACCAAGTATAACTGCGTTTGGCAGTATCGGTAATATAAATATAACTGCTACCAGGGTAAGTCGGATTGGGAGCCGTGCCTTTCACTAATTTAAATCCGTCTAAAGCATTAATGCCTCCAACAGTCCAAGATAGTTTAATTCCCCCATCGACTGCTACCGCTGACAATTTAATGTAAGCACTCGTAGGGTTTTCATTTGTTTGAATTACCTCTTCTTTTGGCGTTACTGGAGCCGGTTCTTCGACTTTAGTTTCGGCCGAAGCTAAATCGGGCTCTTCCAGTGCCGTTTCTTCAATAGGATTTTGTTCTTCTATCTTAGGCGTTTCTTTTGAGGCGTTGTCTTTTTTTTGCGCTGTTTGGAAAAAGCCGTTTTGCGCCAAAAGATACCCAGCACCCAAAGACATAGCCATTAAAGCTAAAATAATTGCTCCTAGGTAGATTTTTTTACCCATATATTTGTGATTAATAAGCTAGTTAGCTAAAGCCATTTCTACCAATCTATTGGAATAACCCCATTCATTATCATACCAAGCAAGTACTTTAATCAAATTTCCTTCAACCACGCGAGTGTATTTCAAATCAACAATAGTAGAATAATTAGTGCCGATAATATCAGTGGAAGCTAATTCATCATCGGGCCCGGTAACGCCGAGTACATTTTTGTACATCGGGTGCTTGGACATTTTGACAAAAGCCTGATTGATTTCTTCCGGCGTAACATCGCGTTTGAGCAATGCTGTAATATCGGAAAGCGAACCACAGACAACTGGCACGCGAATAGAGATGCCGTCAAATTTTTCTTTTAGATCGGGAATTACTAGGGCCGTTGCTTTCGCTGCTCCTGTACTTGATGGAGCCATATTTACCGCTCCAGCGCGACCGCGACGCAAATCTTTAGGATCGGGACCGTCGACTAATCTCTGGCTGGCAGTATAAGCATGGACCGTGGTCATAATAGCCTTATCGATGCCAAAAGTCGAGTGCAAAACTTGCATAACCGGAGCGATGCAATTTGTGGTGCAGGAAGCATTGGAAATTATCTTTTCTTTGCCAATATTCTTTTTGGTCAATTCAGTGCCAAATACTAGAGTCATGGTGTCGTCTTTGGCTGGAGCAGAAAGCACAACTTTTTTGGCACCCGCTTGGATGTGTTTAGCCAGGTCTTCTTTTTTCTCAAATACGCCCGTGCACTCCAATACTACATCAACACCTAATTTTTTCCAAGGCAATTTGGCTGGATCTTTTTCGGCAAAAACAGGTATTTTCTTGCCAGCAACAATCAGGTTTTTTTCGTCATAAGAAACGACTTTGTTGTAGCGTCCATAAACCGAATCGTAGCGAAGCATATACGCTAAAGTACGAGTATCGGTTAAATCGTTGATAGCAAC
>MWBE01000053.1 GCA_002068915.1 Parcubacteria group bacterium ADurb.Bin326 | reverse complement strand
AATATTTTGAAAGTGCCCGAGGAGAGACTCGAACTCTCACATATTTCTATACACGATTTTGAGTCGTGCGCGTCTACCAGTTCCGCCACTCGGGCAAAATCAAATCAGTGTTTTTATATTATACTAAAATTAGTTTTTTGTCAAGAAAGATGCAGGAGTTTATTCGCTTAATTTGTGCCAGTCTCGAACTTTATTATCTTTTGTCAAAAAAAGATTATCGTGTTATAATAATAGCGTTATGGGAAGAATTATCTCTATTGTAAATCAGAAGGGCGGAGTCGGAAAAACTACCACCTCGATTAATTTAGGCGCCTACTTAAGCCACTTCGGCAAGTCGGTGCTTTTAGTTGATTTGGATCCGCAAAGCAATGCCACTTCGGGATTGGGAGTATCTCGAGATTTGGATCGGGGCGTTTATGAAGTTCTAGCCGGACCGCATTCTTTCAAAGATGTTTTAGCAAAAACTAATCATGATAATTATCTTTTGGCGCCATCAACCTCATCATTGGCCGGAGCTAATGTTGAGTTTGTTTCGCTTGATCGTAGGGAATTTCGATTATACGATAATCTTTTAGAAGTTAAAAATGATTTTGATTATATAATCATCGATTGCCCGCCTTCGTTAGGATTGCTTACATTAAACGGCTTGACTGCGGCTGACCAGATTTTAATTCCAGTACAGGCAGAATATTTTGCTTTGGAGGGGTTGGGGCAATTAGTTGAAACAATCGGGTTGATAAAAGAAAACCTTAAGCCGGAGCTGGATATTTTGGGCGTGGTGTTGACTATGTATGACAGCCGATTCAAATTGGCTAATGATGTTTTGCGCGAGTTGTACAGTTATTTTTCCAGCAAGATTTTTCGTTCAGTAATTCCTCGTAGCGTGCGCTTGTCGGAAGCTCCTAGTTATGGACAATCGATATTGCAGTACAATCCTAAATCGAAGGGAGCTAAAGCCTATGAACGTTTGGCGCGCGAATTTCTACATTTAACCGAGAATAGTTATGGTAACTAAAACTTCAGGCCTGGGTCGAGGTTTAGGCTCGTTAATACCCAACAGGAAAACTTCACTTACCGCTGATGCTCCTTCTACTTTGGCTGATTCTTCTTTTGTCGATGCTTTGGAAACCAAAGAAAAGGTTTGGGAATTGCCGGTAGATCGAATTTTTCCCAATCCGCATCAGCCGCGTCGGCAATTTGATGACGGCGCTCTTGAGGATTTGGCCGACTCAATTAGAGAACACGGCATAATTCAACCGATAGTTGTTTCCAAACAAGGCAATGATTGGCAGTTAGTCGCAGGGGAAAGGCGTTTACGCGCTTCTAAAATTGCCGGCCTCAAGACTATCCCAGCAATAGTTCGCGGTTTGACCGAGCAGAAAAAGATGGAGATTGCCTTGCTAGAAAATTTGCAAAGAGAAAATCTTAATGCTTTAGAAATCGCCTGGGCTTATCGTAAATTAATTGATGAGTTTAATTTGACTCATGAGCAGCTCGCCAAAAAAGTCGGCAAAAGCGCTAGCGTGATTCACAATCATCTGCGTTTACTTAACCTACACCCTGATGTGCAAGAGGCAGTGTTGTCCGGAAAGCTTACCGAGGGTCATGCTAGGACTTTGGGTGGGCTTCCTATGGAAGATCAGCTCGAGGGTATGAAAAATATTCTGGAAAAGAAAATGACGGTCAGAGAAGCTGAGGCCTCCGCTCGAGCCGTGGTAGCTGCTAAAAAAATCAGGACCGCTAGAGTCTTCGATCCGGAATTAAAAGATTATGAGGATCGTATTGCTGCGGCATTGGGTACTCGGGTAGAGATTAGAAGGCGTGGCGGATCAGGACAGATAACAATAAAATTTTTCAGTAATGGCGAGTTAAGGGAAATAATTGATAAATTAACAGAATAAACAATCAGTCAAACATAAAAGCCGTTTTAAACGGCTTTTATTTTATTATCTTGATATTTTTTAGCAACTTGAACGGGTCTTTGTTACGATTTATTCCGGCCCTGATTTTGCTTTTAGCCACGGAGGTTTTGGCCATCTCCAACCAATCGGGATTGGGCGCTTTGCGATTCTTATCTATTATGATTTCTACAATGTCTCCGCTTTTCAACTGGTAGCCGAGATTGACCAATTGGTCGTTGACTTTGGAGCCGACACATTTATCTCCTAAGTTGCTGTGCACATAATAAGCAAAATCAATCGGGGTTGCCCCTTCGGGAAGATCAATAACATCTCCTTTGGGGGTAAACACAAAAATTCTATTTTGGAAGATGTCGAATTTTATTGTTTGCAAGAATTGATCATTATCTTTGATTTGTTTTTGCCATTCAACCAGTTCATTGAGCCATTTCATATTCCTGGTATTCAGCTTGCCCCCAGTTTCTTTGTAATTCCAGTGGGCAGCAATACCGTATTCAGCCAGATCATGCATATCATTAGTACGGATTTGAAATTCCACCACTTCGCCATCTTCGGCAAACACCGTGGTATGCAACGATTGATAGCCGTTAGGCTTGGGGTTGGCGATATAATCCTTGATGCGTCCCGGCATCGGGCGATACATGCTATGTAAAATTCCTAAGACGCTATAACAATCAGTGACAGTAGGAACAATTAGGCGCAGGGCAATCAAATCATAGACTCGGCTGATGTCGCGATTGATTTCCGGTCGCAGGAGTTTTTTGTATAAGCTATAAAGATGCTTGGTACGTCCTTGCAATGATATCTCGTTGATTTTAATGTTGCTTTGCGCTAGTTTTTTTCTGACCTCATCCTTGATTTTTTCCAAGTATCTTTCTTTGGCGCGGTATTCTCCCGGAATTATTTTATTGATCCATTTATAATCTTCAGAATAAACATATTTGAAAGCCAGGTCTTCTAATTCTCCCTTGATTTTTCCGATAGAGAGACGATCAGCAATCGGCGCGTAAATTTCCAGAGTTTCTTTGGCGATGCGGAATTGTTTTTCCGGAGGTAAGGCGTCTAAAGTTTTGAGATTGTGTAACCTATCCGCGAATTTTATCAAAATCACCCTAATGTCGTCAGACATGGCAACAAACATTTTACGCAAATTTTCCGCATAGCGCTCCATGCCACGATATTTTAGTTGTCCCAATTTAGTAATTCCTGCAACCAGCTTGACAGTATCGTGTCCGAAGTTTTTTTCTATGTCCTCAATTGTTTTATCCGTGTCTTTCGGAACGTCGTGTAGTAGTCCGGCTATTATCGTGGTGATGTCCAATTTCATTTCAGCCAATTTTTGGGCAGTTGCCAGAGGATGAATAATATAAGGCTCGCCGGAAACTCGATTTTGGCCTTTGTGAGCCTCAAAAGCGAAATCATAAGCAAGCTTAAGCATATCTAAATTATCCGCTGGATCAGATCCGGAAACTAGAGCGTCGACAACCTCATTTTTTTCTACGGTTTTTAGCAGTTTGTCGAATTCTTTTTGGGGGTTATTGGACCACATAATCTTTTGGGTTATTATAAGTTATCAACAAGAGAAAGTCCAATGAACTGATTCTTATCAAAAAATATGTTATAATAAAACACATAAATAATTAAGAAAGCAATATGCCACGGAAGGCGACAACAACGACTCCAAAGCAGTCGACGGTTAAAAGCGGGTCAAGATCTGGCAAAATCGCCAGCAAGTCTTTTCCCAAAATTAGTATTAATGAAATTAAGCCGAATTTGTCATTGCCACCGATTGAATCGGTGGTGGCCACCGAAACTAAAAGTGGCATAGCTTTTGGTGTGTTGGTGGTTTGTGCCCTGGCTTTGATTGCTGCATTTGGTGCTAGTATTATGGCGGGGATAGTGGGTATTACCAGAAATTCCAGCGTTACAGCTGTTTTTGAATCTAGTGAGTCGGCTAATATTTTGATCCGGCGGTAGTTCCTTATTATGATTTGTTTAAGAAAAACTATGGAGACATAAGTGGTGTAATGTTTTTTGATGTTTATTCTAAAAGTAGAGCCACTTATGGTTCTTCCTATTATGAGGATAAGTGTTTAATAGATATTTGTTCAGGCAATACTTGCGCTAATACGCCCGTTGAATCTTGTTCTCCGGGCGACAGAAATTGCAGGTTGCAGGAAGGATTCGTTTTTTATCCTCCACAGTCTACAAGCACTCCTCGTGTTGCTAATTGGCTTTATCCTTGTCCCAATGGCTGTAGTGCCGGAGCTTGCGTCAAAACTCCTGTTTGTACAGATTCCGATTTGTCGAGTAATGAAACTTTTCCTTATCCTTCCGGCAGTAGCCACCCCTTTATCAAGGGAATGACCAAAGGAATGCTTAATGGCGCAATCACGACAGTTTATGATTATTGCTCAAGTTCTACCCGATCAACTTTAATCGAGTTTTATTGTAACAGTGGAAATGTCGCCAAAACAGAAATACTTTGTAAGAATGGCTGTACTGACGGAGCTTGCAACGCTTATGCTGATAAAGTTTCGATCGGAGAAGTTTTTAAGGGATCAATTCAGTCAGAAGTTTATTTTTACGGTAAAGATAAAAAGAAACATCTTTTTCCTAACAGTGCCGTTTATAAGACTTGGTATAAAGATTTTTCTAATTTAAAAGTAGTAAAACAAGAAGTCTCCGATAAAATTCCTGTTGGTTCAATAGTAACCGTCAGGCCGGTGGGTTATATTTTAAAGTTTACCAATGAGCCGGCTTATTATTTTGTCATGACTTCGAATCAACTCAAGAAATTCAATGACGAAAAAACCATTGCCAAGTTTTTTGGAACAGATTGGAAGTCACGTGTAGTAGAGGTTGCGCCAAGCTTCAAAAAGAGTTATCGAATATTATTGTCGCCAATAAAAGAAAATGACAAATATCCCAACGGATCAATTGTAAGGTTGGATGGATATATAGGAATATTCTATATTCAGTCCGATAAGATTAGAACCTTTGGTAATTCTGATATTTTCTTGAAGAATAATCTGGATGATTCGCTAGTTGCCTCGGCTTATTCTTCTTCTAGCATAGCCTATCCGGAAGGAAGTATGATTAACACGGTTGAGTCGAGATTTGTGGCCCCTTACTAGGAAATTGTTAGGCTTAAATTAAGAATTAAACAAAAAGTCCCACTTTTCGGCGGGACTTTTTTAAAATTTGCTCTTATTTCAGCTTATGTGGATTGTGATTGGGGCAGGTTTTGTCCGAGCATCTCTCGGGAATCGTTTTGGTTCCTTCCATCATCAGCTTGCCGCAGAGCGAACATAAGTTTCCAGTCGGCTTGGTTTTGATGATATTTTTGCAATCAGGGTAATTGCTACAACCATAGAAGACGCCATAGCGTCCGCGTTTTTCTGTCATGGTGCCCTTTTTGCACTCTGGACATTGAACTCCAGTGTCTGCCGCTTTAGCGCGTTCGGCCTCCGCGGCCTCGTCTTTTTTGATGAACTTGCATTTGGGGTAGTTGGAGCAAGCAATAAATTTTCCATATTTTCCGTCACGCTCAATTAAATCTCCCTTGCCACATTTGGGACACTTCTCTCCGGTTGATTTGGGCGCCTCTAAAACTTTGCCATCAAGCGTCATAGCGCCATCGCAATCAGGGAATTTAGCGCAGGAATAGAATTTGCCACCGCGTCCTAGCTTGATAATCATGGCTCCGCCACAAGTCGGACATTTAATATTTTCCGGCGCCTTGCCCAGATCCGTTATTTTAGGAATTGATTTTTTGCTTTTAACTTCTGCGGTAAACGGTTCGTAAAAATCCTCCAGGACATGAATATAAGTTTCTTTGCCTCGAGCGATATCATCAAGCTCGTCTTCCATTTTAGCAGTGAAATCGTCGGAAATATAATTGCCGAAGTTGGCGCTAAGAAAATCGCTGACAACCTCGCCAGTTTCAGTGGGTTGCAGGGATTTGTTTTCTTTGACGACATAACCGCGATCTTGGATAGTTTTAATAATAGAAGCATAAGTTGAAGGACGGCCAATACCTCTTTTTTCCAATTCTTTAACCAATCCGGCTTCACTGTAACGATGCGGAGGTTCTGTTTGTTTGCCAAAAGATTCTATTTTTTCTAGTTTTAACTTTTCTGACTCTTTAAATAGTGGTAACTCTACGTCCTCGCCTCTGGCTTTGGGATCAGCCTTAAGCCAACCCTCAAAAATTATCCGACTGCCTTCGGCAATAAATTCCGGCAAGCCGTTTGTCTGCGCGATTATTTTTGTCTTTAAGGCCTTGGCTTCCGACATTTGCGAGGCCACAGTTCTTTGCCAAATTAATTTGTATAGTTTTTGTTCTTGCGCATTGGCTCCGGCGTCAATAGTGGAGAAATGAGTTGGGCGGATGGCTTCGTGAGCCTCTTGGGCGTTTTTGCTTTTAGTTAGAAATTTTTGCGGTTTAGCATACTCTTTGCCGTATTTCTCTACAACCAATCCATTTATTTCTTTCATAGCTTGAGCGCTCAAAGAAGTACTATCCGTACGCATGTAAGTAATGTGTCCTGCCTCATAAAGTTTTTGCGCCAAGCGCATGGTGATGGCAGGGGAGTATCCCAATCTTGATGAAGCGGCTTGTTGCAGAGTAGAAGTTGTAAATGGCGCTTTGGCGCGGCGAGTCGCCTCGCTTTCCTCGACCCTAGCCACAGCCCAAGAAGACTTTTTGGCATCGGATAGGATTTTTTCTGCCTCAGTTTCCGATTTAATTGTTTCTTGGCATTTAAAATGCGCCGACTGATCTGATTGACCCGTAAAATCCGCCTCAATCTCCCAGAAATTTTCTGGTACGAAAGCGCGGATTTCTTTTTCTCTTTCAACGACAATTCTTAGCGCTGGCGATTGGACTCTGCCGGCAGAAAGCCCGTAGCGGAGTTTTTGCCAAATCAACCCGCTCAAGTCATAACCGAAAAGACGATCTAAGACGCGCCTGGCTTCTTGCGCTTCTTTTAAATCTTCATCGATATCTCGCGGATGTTTAATGGCCTCACTAACCGCATCTTTGGTGATTTCATGAAAAACAACTCTTTTCGGATTTTTCAATCCAATAGCTTCTTTGATGTGCCAGGCAATAGCCTCTCCTTCGCGATCAGGGTCGGTAGCAAGTATTACTTCTTCAGCGCCTTTGGCCAACTTTTTGATTTCTGCCACCACCTTTTCCTTGCCCGGGGAAATTTCATAATGAGGCACAAATCCGGACTTGATGTCGATGGCGTTTTTGTTTGACTTGGGAAGATCTCTGACATGCCCGACGCTGGCTTTGACAATATATTCGTTATTTAGGTATTTTGCTATGGTTTTAGCCTTAGAAGGAGACTCCACTATCATCAATTTTTTTGACATAATTTTATTTTTTAAGACTGAAATAATTACCGCCACCGGAGTCTTTGATCAGTCCTTTTATTTCTAACATTGACAGTATGCCTGAAAGGGCATTGATTCTAATATTACAGATTTGGGCTATTTTGTCAATGTGAAGGTTCTGACTTCCCAAAAGCGAAAGAATGGTTTTCTCTTCCTCAGTCAGGCTTTCGTCTTTATTTTGGACTTGTTTTTTGATTAGATTTCCAAGCTGAAAATCTTCTAAAACATCAGATGCTTGAGTTACCGCCTTGGCTCCCTTTTTAATCAATTCATTGGTTCCTTGGCAATAACTGCTATAAATATTGCCGGGTATGGCGTAAACGTCACGGCCTTGGTCGAGCGCGCAATTGGCGGTTATCATGGTTCCCGAACCTTCCCCGGCCTCTATTACTAGTACCGCCTTGGACATGCCGGAGATAATGCGGTTCCTCATAGCGAAATTACCTTTGAACGTTGGGGATCCGAGCGAGCTTTCTGAAATCAGGCACCCGCCTTTTTCTAAAATCTCGTGCGCTAATCGTTGATTTGATTTGGGTCCGATATTTTTCCAGTCCAGGTCCGAGCCAAGAACGGCAGCGGCAAATCCGTTTTCGGTAACCGTCGCTTTGTGGGCTAAGGCATCTATTCCAAAAGCCAGTCCGGAGATGATGCCAACGCTACAGCGACTTAGTTGGCTTACTAAATCCTCCGTAACTTTTTGTCCGTAAGGCGTGTTTTTGCGAGTTCCGACCACGGCCAAGCAGGGTAAGTGATTAATTGGTTCAATATCTCCCAAGAAATAAAGTACAAAAGGCGGATCATAAATTTCTTTAAGTAATCGGGGGTAGTTGGCGTCTTCAAGGGTAACCCAATTTATGTCAAGGTCCTGTAACAATTCAATTTCTTTATCTAAATCTATTTGGCTACGTTGCTTAATAATTTCTTGGCAATCGCTTTCTTTTATTCCCGAGGCCAAAAGTTCCGGCAGACTGGCTTTCCAAGCTAGCTCCAAATCCTCGAAAAAATTCTGGATAATTTTGAATTTAATCGGCCCTATTTGTGGTATTTTTGAAAAACCTATGAAATATCGATCGTTTCGCATAATGGTTATTTTTGTTGCCCTTGACAGCCGGAGATTGCTTTGCTAAAATGTTAGCGTCAATAATGGTTACATTTCTGTTTGTTGATCGACGGCTATTGCCCCCCTCCTGGCAGTTTCTCGTCGGTTAGCAGACAGTAATGTGGCCGCTATTTTTTTATCAATTACAAAAGCCGGTATTTCCGGCTTCCGCCCCTCCTTTTTAGTTGTATTTGTTCATTGCTTTATTTACCGAGGATCTAATTATTTCTATTGCCGCTTCTGCCGCCAGGCTTGTTTGCGCTTCAACTATTCTTAGATCGTCTTTAGTAAATTTATTCAGTACATAGTCAGCCGAGTCCATTAAGCTCTTCCTTTTTGTCGCCATGCCTATTTTGATGCGACAGAATTTTTTGGTTCCCAGCGACTCAATAATCGATTTGATGCCGTTATGTCCGCCGGCTGAGGAATCAAAGGAGATTCTCATTTTACCCAGTGGCAAATCAATGTCGTCATGTATCACTATAATATCCTCCGGTTTTATTTTATAGAAATTAGCTAGCGCTAATACTGATTTGCCGGATAGATTCATGAAAGTCAATGGCTTGGCCAGGATTATCTTGTCTGAATAGCGTCTATTAGTAACACTACCGGTTTCCGCTAAAAATTTTGACGATTCTTTAAATTTGGGGGCGTACAGAAAATAAGCTGTTTTGTCGACAGCCATAAAGCCGATGTTGTGCCAAGTGTTTTCGTATTTTTTGCCGGGATTGCCCAGGCCGACCACTAACTTCATAGCTTATTTTTTCTTATCTTCCTTCCACTTTCTTAATTCAACCTGTATTGGGGTGCCGATAATTTTGAATTTTTCTCTCAGGTTATTCTGCAGAAAACGGATATAGGAAAAATGCAGTACGGTTGGATCATTAACATAGATCACAAAGCGCGGGGGATTGGTACTGCTTTGAGTGATTTCATAAATATAAGGGTTTTTTAATCCTTTGCCACGCGACGGTTTGTGTTGTTTGATTTTCTGCTTCAAAAATTTATCCAATTGGCTGTCGGCAATTTTGATTTCCCGGGCAGCCTTTATTTCTATGGCCAAATTAAGCAATTTATGGGTGCGTAAATTTTCTTTGGCGGAGATAAAAATCAAAGGCGCCCACCACAAATAGGGGAAGGATTTGCGATAAAAATTCTCATAGTCTTTGATGGTGTTGGTTTCTTTGTCCCCGATAAGATCCCATTTGTTAGCAGCAATGATTACTGACTTGCCTGACTCCAAAATCGCTTGAGTGATTTTTTTGTCTTGGGCGTCTATTTTCTTGTTGCATTCGGTAATTAAGACTGCCACGTCGCAGTCATCAAGAGCGTCTAGCGACTTGCCTACGGATCTTTTTTCCAAAGTGCCACGTTCAATTTTGCTTTTTCTTCTGATTCCGGCCGTATCAATAATTAGGAACTTTTTGTCTTTGTAAGAAAATTCAGTATCATGGGCCTCTCGGGTAGTGTGAGCGATATCACTGACAATAACTCTGTCTTCACCCAAGATCGAATTAAGCAGGGATGATTTGCCGACGTTAGGCCGACCCAGCAGGGCGATTTTGATGTCCGGCTTGGCAATGTCAGCTTCCCCGGATTTTAATTTTTTGTTTGGCAGTTTTTCTAAAATTTCATCCAATAAATCTCCCGTACCGGATCCGGAAGAGGCGCTGATAGCCACCGGTTCACCCAGTCCCAGGCGATAGATGCTGCTATCGTATTTTTTTAATTTCGCTGTTTCGGCTTTGTTACCGACAAAAATGGTTTTTTCTTTGAATCCGCCAGCGATTAATTTTTTAGCTAAATCTCGGTCGACCGGAGTTGCGCCATCTATTAAGTCTATAACAAATAATACCAGATCGGCATCAATCATGGCTTGTTGGGCTTGTTTGACTATGCCCTGGCTAATTGGTTCCGGAATTTTTTCGTCAATATCTAAGCCTCCGGTATCGGTTAGTTCGAATTTTTTTCCACGCCAAGAAACTATGCCAATGTTGCGGTCGCGGGTTGTTCCCGAAATAGAGGAAACTAAAGCCTTATCTTGCTCAATCAATCGATTGAAAAGAGTAGATTTGCCGACATTGGCGCGTCCGATTATAGCAACTTTGGGTAATGCTTTAGGCATATGAGTATATAATATCAATAAAGTTTAATGATAACAACTTTTTAGCTTTTTGGCAAGTCTCTGGTTTTCTAATTTTGATTTTTTTATTGAAAAATGCCAAGATTATCCAAAGTGTTTTTAATGCTGTTTTCGTGTTATAATATATGATAATGAAAGAAATTGAAAAAGGTTTACAGCCGGAGAAAAAAGAGTGGAATGATTTTGTGGTTGCCGCGGGTGCAGACGGCGGTTTTTTGCAGTCTTGGCAGTGGGGGGAGTTTCAGCAAGAAATAGGAAGAGAGATTTTTCGAGTTTCTGTCGGAGAGGATAAAGCTGGAACCGGTGAGAAAATATCCGCTGTTGCTCTAGTTATCAAGCACAGCCTTCCTTTGGGACAGAATTATTTGTATGTACCTCGTGGACCCGTCGTTAGCGATTCTGATTTTGCCGAGATTATTTCGGAAATTAAGAAGCTTGGCGTCAGTAATCATTCATTGTTTGTAAGAATTGATCCGGCCTGGAAAGATGATCGAGGCTTGAAATCTTACGGATTTAATTTTGTCGGCCAAGTTCAACCCAAAAAAACCTTGATGTTGGACTTGAATTGGGATGAGACTGATTTGCTTGCGGCGATGAAGCCAAAAACTCGCTACAACATCAAAATAGCGCAGAAGCACGGCATAGTAATCAAAGAAGCAAAAGAAGAGGAGTTTGAGTTATTTTGGGAGTTAATGGTCAAAACCTGCGCTCGTGACGGCATAAAAAGCCACCCTAAGGGTTATTACCAAAAACAGTTGAAAATACCAGGGTTCAAGTTGGTGCTTGCCTGGTGGCAAAATAAGGCCATTGCAGGGGCAATTATAGGCGATTTTAGCGATACCCGCACTTATGTGCACGGAGCCTCCGATTATGAATTTCGTGATAAGATGGCGCCGTATTTATTGCAGTGGGAAATGATTCGTGAAGCTAGAAAACTGGGTTTGAATCATTATGATTTTTGGGGTGCCGACCAGTCCAACCTTAAATGGGCTGGAGTGACGAGGTTCAAGATCGGTTTTGCTCCGCAGAGAGCGTTGACGGAATATATTGGAGCGTACGACTTGGCATTGAGGCCAATCGCTTATAGATTGTATAAATTATTTAGAAAATAAAAACCGGATGTTAAAGAAAATTATTAGTCTGATATCTTCTTTGATTGCTTCAAGACTCAGTAGGCAAGTACGCGAGCTTTATTCGGCTACCGTTATTTTAAATCTCGCCGTCTCGATGATTAGTATTTTCGAGCCGGTTTTTATTTTTAATTTATTTTATTCACAAGAGGGCTTGAAGGGAGCTTTAGAGGCCGTGTTGTTTTTTTATCTTGCGGTTTATTCCATTTATATTTTTGCCATTCCTTTAGGAGTTCGTTTTGCTAAAAGATACGGTTATGAAAATTCGATAGCTGTATCCTCAGTTTTTCAGATAGCTTTTTATTTTCTTCTTTTCATTTCCGGCCGGTCTTTGTCATTTTTGCCGCTAGCCGTTGTCGCCTATGTTTTGGCCAAGATGTTTTATTGGCCCGCTTATCACGGAAACTTCGCCCATTTTTCCGCCAATGGCGAGCAGGGCAGGGAAATCAGTAATCTTTGGGCACTGAGTTCTTTGGTTATAATCATTGCGCCATTGATTGGCGGAGCAATTATAGAATTTTTTGGGTTCAAGGTGCTTTTTTTGGTCGCATCTATATTAATTTTAGCCTCCAATATTCCGATGCTGGCAACCAAAGAGGAATTTGAGCCACATGATTTTTCTTTCTTCGATGCTTTTAAAAATCTTTTTAGCAAAGAAAAACGTCGCGAATTCTGGGGAATCTTTGGTTTTGGCGAAGAATTTATCGTTTTAGTGTTGTGGCCGATATTCATGTTCCTTACAGTTTATGATTTTCTTGGTTTGGGAGCCATTTCCGCCTTTTCAATCTCGATTTCAACTTTGGTTTTACTTTTTGTCGGACGCTGGACGGATAAAAGCGACAGAGAATCGTTGTTTATTTTTGGAATAATAAGCTACGTCTTCTCTTGGGTTATGAGAGTCTTGGCTCGTAACAATTTGGGTATTTTGATTGTCGATTCTTATTCTCGAATTTCCAAAAACATTGTTTCGGTGCCGTTTATGACCAGTATTTATACGCGAGCACACAATGGATCAGTCATGTCTACCATAGCCTTTTTTGAGATGTCGCTGGTTATCGGCAAGCTCACGGCGATAATTATTTGCTTGTTGATTTTACAAATCTTTTCTCCTGGCTGGAACGCAATCTTTATTGCCGGCGCCGTTTTCACTTTATTTTATTTACTTTTTAAGACTAGATAATGGAAGCCAAAGAACTTTGCAAAAAATTCGGCATTACGCCCTCCAAAGCCAAGGGGCAAAATTTTCTAATTGATGGGAATATCGTCAACAAGATAATAAAGGCAAGCAACCTCAAATCCAATGATGTCGTCCTCGAGGTTGGTCCTGGATTGGGAGTTTTGACTGAGAAACTTCTTAGCAGTGCCGGCAAAGTCATAGCCATCGAGCTTGATCGCAAAGCCTCATCAATGCTTAAAGAGAGATTTGTTAAAGAAATTAAGTCTGGCAAATTATCGTTGGTGGAGGAAGATGTTTTAAGGGTTAATTTTCCCGCCATCGGTCTGTCTGATTTTGAATTTAAATTGGTTGCCAACCTTCCTTACAGTATAACTTCGAAGATCTTTAGATTGTTTTTAGAGGTTGGACCCAGACCAAGCGAAATGGTGGTCATGATCCAGAAAAAGGTGGCGCGTCGAATAATAGCTAAGCCTGGTGACATGAGTTTATTATCTCTTTCCGTTCAGTTATATAGCGATCCCGAGGTGTTATTTGATGTTAGTCCTAATTGTTTCTGGCCAGCGCCGGAAGTTGATTCTTCGGTGGTTAAGCTTAAACTAAAAAAAGATATTAATCCGGCTGATTATAAGTTGGTGTTTCGTCTAGCGAGAATGGGATTTGCTTCTAAGAGAAAGCAATTACACAATAATCTGTCCGGCGGATTAGGCAAAGATAATGAAGCAATCAAAAAGATAATTTCTGAACTAGGTTGGAATGAAAAAATTAGGGCGCAAGATTTGTCGGTTCCTGATTGGGTTACTTTGTCAAAACGCATTCAGGAATTACTTTGAAAAAAATGAGTTAGCCGGCTTCGGCCGGCTTTTTTTGTTGCTTTGTGGATAATGTTTATGTTTTAATATAAATCAATCTCTTGGTTGCTTATTAATTTTGTGGTATAATTTAATTAATGAGTTATCCACAATTTAATGGAAGGATACAATAGACAAGATGCGGTCGGCAACGATCATCTTTATGATGATAATTGGTCAAGCCAAGCTTTTTTTGCTGAGCAAGAAAGGTTGCGTCGCAAAGAAAAAATCAATTCAATAATTATTGTTGTTATAGGGTTGGGCGCCTTAATTTTTGGTTTATTTGGGATGTTAATCAATATTTCCAATCCTTTTGCCGATATTTTGAAAATTGGCCAGGCTCAATTGAGGGAGCAGGCAGAGCAAGAAAGGTTGCAACTACTGGCAATGCAAACGACTGACACTGATGGCGATGGCCTTGTCGATTATTTGGAGGTTAATAAATACGGCACCAGTCCGTATTTGCAGGATAGTGATGCCGATGGGTTTTCTGATGCCGATGAAATAGCCAAAGGAACCAATCCCAATTGTCCTGAAGGTCAGCAATGCGTTGATACTAATTTTATCAGTGCCGGTGGCAATTCTTCGGGAGATGTCCCTACTTTAGTGACAGAAATTCCTTTGGAACAGGGGACCGTGGCAATTACGCCTGATTTTTTGCGACAAGTACTTATAGAAAGCGGCTTCGATCAAAAAATGCTGGCAGAAGTGCCGGATTCGGAAATCATCGCGGTATTTCAGGAATATGCCAAAACTAACCCTGAAATAGCCAGTAAGTATTTCAATGCTTCTGAAGGACAACAGGTGCAGACGTCTTTGCCGGCACCCAATGCTTCCAATATTAACCTTTCTTCTTTAGGAGTAAAAAACTTGGAAGATTTAAAGAATCTTTCAGGCAGTCAAATTCGAACTCTTATGGTGCAGTCCGGCGCTCCGGAGGATTTGCTCAAAACGGTTTCCGATGAGCAATTGAAGGAGTTGTTTTTACAGCAGTTGGAAGAAAAAATCAATTCAAATAGCAATTAATAGTTTATGAAGAATAAACTCAAGATATATTTTTTTGCCTTAATGGTTTCAATGTTTGTGACTTTGCCAGCATTAGCGCAAACTCCCACAAGCATCGGAGATGTTTATGTATTGGCAATTGGTGATGAATTCATAGTTGATAATCAGATAATTCCCTGCCCCCAAGTTTCAGGGGCTTATTTTGCGACCTCAGCCGATATTGCGGCATTGATAGCCTGCATAGAAACAGAAAAAGTTCAAATAAGCTTGGCCTCAATGAGTGAGATTAAGGCTACTTTTAAGAAGCGCGAGCGTGAAGAGTGGTGGGATCAAATGAAGACAAAAGCAAGAGAGGCGATGGCTGGAGCTTTCAAAAAGTCATTAGAAAACATGGCGCGTCAAATCGGTAAGGATACTGCTGTTTGGGTGGCTTCCGGCGGTCGTGGTCAAAAACCTTTGTTTATCACTGAGGGTTGGGGTGCTTATGTTAAAAACGCTGCCGACGTTGCTTTGGGTGATTTTATCGATCAAGTAGGCCAGAGTTTTAATGTCGATTTATGCGAGCCCGACTTCAATGTTAAATTAGCTATACTTGTCGGCATAGATGATCGTCAGACCAAGCGGGTTAGGTGTAGTTTTTCTGAGATTATGAGTAATTGGGAAAGCGCTATTTCCAATGCTAATTTTTCCGTTGATTACCGTGCCGCATTAAGACCGGGGGAGAATGACATCTCAGTAGCCTTAATGCTAGCCGACAAAAAAAATAGTTATGTCGCCGAAGTTGTAGAAGCAGCCTCTAAAGAAGCAGAAACCCAGGGACTTTGGGCTAACATCAAAGACATTTCCGGAAAAATCCTTACTCCGGGCAGCATGATTCATGATAAGTTTAAGAGCGATATCCATGATACTTCTAAGCTGGGTTGGGATACGTTTACTGACACTGTCTGGGACTTACTGGGGTCATTTTTAGATTCTTTGGTAGGACAGTTGGCTGTTAATTTGAAAAATGGATTTTTTTCTTCTGATTCTAGTGGCGACAGTGAAGACGGACTTAACTTACCGGATTTAAGTTCCTTGTTTACTCCGTGGTCATCTCCGATTGTGGCAGGAGTCAAGGGAGCTGAAGACAAGTTTGGTTCTCTCAAGTCTTCGACGATGAAAATTGGCGGTCAATATGATTTGCTTAATAAGCTTTCTACTTGCCAGGATCCCAATAATCCGGGACCAATGGGTTGCGTTTTGGATGTTGATTTAGCTTCAGCTATTAGGCAAGAAGTATTAGTCAAGGATTTGCCTAAGGAGATTTTAGATCGTCCTTTTGTCCCATTAGCCAATAAAGTTGAAAACCCAAATGAATATTTTAGCTTGCGTGGAATAACAATCTTAAGGAAATACCGCATAGTGCCTGTTGGTTGGGAGCATGCCGCTAATTTGATTTCGCAGTTAGCTAATAATAATCCGACTTTTGAAGCGCCTACCCTTAGAATGGTAATGGATAAGTTTGGAGACTCCAACCCCACTAATCCTTATTTCGGCTTGATTGATCCTTTTTGGGTTATGAAAGCGCCGGATATGTTCTGTCGTCGTGAGGGTTATGGTCCGCAAAATTCTTTCTCCGATGATCAGGCTGGCGCTGTTTATAGAAATACTTATTGTGCCGATGAACAGCAGTGTATCAAAGAAAATGACGACGGTTCCTGCGCGGCCTACGGCTATTGTAGCGAGGAGCGCCGAGTTTGGAATTTTGGTAAATCTTGTAATGAGAGGTTTAATACCTGCAATACATATATTGATCGTTCCGGTCAGACCAATTATTGGTTGAGTAATACTTTAGACTTTAGAAATTGCGATCAATCAGTCGTTGGTTGTCGCTGGTTTAGTACCGATTATAACCCTGTTTCCCAATATTGGTCCGGATCAACTCAAGGAAGTTTTTATCAGGTCAATGACACTGGCGTTGAACAGAGCGTTGCCTTAACCTCTGATACTGGTTGGAGAGTAAAAGAAAGTCAATATGTCAGTGGCAATAAGCGTTTGGTAATGTATTCTCCTTGTGATGAAATTTTGTGCAAGGATCCGGCAATGAACGGCAAGTGTAGTTTTGTTACCAGTACGGCAGGTAATTTTTGTCAGTTTGATACTAGTCTTTCTTGCAATATTCCGGTCAGTGGCATTAACTGCCGTCTGCCTATTTGCGCTATCCAGACCAATGCTTTTGATTTAGGAAATGGAGGATTCGAGGAGCAAGAAGGTGTTTATACTGATAATGCCGGGAAATGGAGTGATGAACGTTCCTTTATTACTATAAATAACAGAGCGTATAGGGAGGGTGATGGCGGAAAGTCGGGAGCGGGCTTGAGGGTTTTATCTAATGGTACGCCCTCAGCAATTGTCTTGTCCTCCGATGCTTTTGCCGTAGAATCAGGATCTTCCTATCACTTGAAATTCGATTTTCGTGGGTCGGTCGGCAATCAAGGCAAGTTAATTATATTTGTTTATGGAGGAGACAAGAAGATTACTTCTAACGACCTCTCCGATCTTAAGATTCTTAGTTCGGTAGAAATAGGTTCCGGAGACAGGAGCGGAAATTGGATTCCTTTTAGGGCACCAGAATTTAGTGTGCAAGATTTTGCCACTGCTACGATAGCGATTATGGCGCCTCAAGGAACCTTTGCTGATATCAGGCTTGATAATTTCTCTCTCAATAAAGTTGATAGTAAGTGTTTTGAAAACTCGGTCACTGTTTTCTCAGCAACGCAAGCAGAGGCTGCTGAAACCAGCAAAGACATTTATTTTGATCGAGATGCCCAAGTTTGTTCTCCGGCCTCCGCTGGATGCAGTCAATTTTTGCGCTTGAAAGGCGGAGTAGGAACCAATTTAATATATAATGGAGGATTTGAATATGGAGATTCTGGCTGGAATAGTTATTGGTTAGGAGGAACGGAGCCTAGTCCGATAGTCGAAGTTTCTGATGGCAAGGCAAAATTAAAATATTCAGCTCAATCATATCCAACATATTGGCCCATAGGCGTGGAAACAGGCTCTTATTACGCCGTTTCTTTTGATGCTTCACAAACCGTAAGCGGAAGCACTACCAAAGCCAGATTTGAGATGGTTTTTGTTGAAGACGAAGACGAGAGTGGCGAATCTTATCACCAACCAGTGCTAGAAACAAATTGTTCTGGTGCAAATAGCCCTATTGTTAATTTGATATTCACTCCAGGCTCTACCGCAATGGAACGCAAATCTTGCTGGTTTAGGGTGCCGGCCGGAGCTAAAGTAATGATGTTTAAGCCGTTTGCTTTCGAAGGAGGCAATGTTTATTTTGATAATTTAAAGATTGAAAAAGTTGTTTATCCGTCACTTGCTTCCACTGCTTACGCTCCTTATGATCCGGGCGAGGCTCAGAGTCGCCAAGTTTCTTATTTAAGAAAGGCCCCCGATTATTTCAATTGTTATTATTATAAAGCAGCTGGAACTCCTCGTTGGCCGACAACTCCGCAAGAATTGGATTCAGTACTTGCCGGCCGAAGCTTGGCTTGTTCGCAGTTTGCCGGAGTCTGCTTACCGTCAGAGGTGGGATGCGAGTTGTACAAACCACTCAATGGTGATCCCACTGTGCCAGGCGTTGCCAATGATATTGATGTCTGTCCGCAAGAATGTGCCGGCTATCAAGTCTATAAGCAAGAATTTACCAGGTTTGTAAATGATAAGTATCGCCAATTCATAGCTGATAACAAAGCCAAATACTGTTCGGCTTCTTACGCTGGTTGTGATGAATTTACTAATTTAGATGAATTGGGCAGGGGAGCGGAAGCCAAAGAGTATTATTCTGCCATTCGTGCTTGCCAAAAGCCGGACGTTGATGATGGAGCCTTCTATACTTGGGAGGGAAGTGATACAGCCGGCTATCAATTGAAGGCTTATAATTTAAAGAAGTCTACCAGTACCGACCCCGATCTTAATACCGACCCCGATCCTAACGGATTTAGAGGAGTCGCTCCTTGCGTTAATCTTAAGTATGACAGTGATGGTAAGCCAAAATGCGGAGATCCCGACACTTGGCCTACTTCTTCTGAGTCCCTTAAAGAAGCTGGTTTTTGTACTGTCAACGATTTAGTTACCAATGCCGATTGCCGTCAATTTTATGATGTTGATGGCAAAGTTCACTACAGGTTGTTGTCTAGAACCGTTTCCGTATCCAATAATTGCCATCCTTATCGCCGTACTATGACGCAAAATTCGATAGTGGAGGCTCAAGAGGATTGCCAGTCACACAACGGTTGGTGGAAGGATGCTAACAAAGAATGTATTTACATGGCAATTCCCGGGGAAGGCATGAAGTGTCCGGCCTCAGCTAAGGGTTGTCGCGCCTATACAGGAAATAGGGGCAATAATGTCCGCAATGTGATAGAAGTTGCTAATTTTGGTTTACAATCCTCTACTACTGGCAGTTGGGTGGGTGCTGACGGCACCGCCGATGGATTGTTTGTCTCGTCAGAATCAACTTTCCCCGGAGGTAACTCCTTAATGAACGAAAATACCATCACCATCAAGCATCCGGTTGAAATAAAGAGAGACAAGACATATGTTTTGAGTTTCTGGGCTAAGGGTAGCGCCACTTTCAATATGGATTCGATTAAATTCAGTGGCGCAAGCGATGCTTCTAATTACTTTGCCGTCAAACAAATCCAGGGAGATAACCTGCTTTCCAGTCGTCCTACTTTCACTCAAGATTGGAATCTGTATGAACTGGGTCCGGTTTTTGTCAATTGGGACCCATCGGGTAATGAACATTTGGAATTCAATTTGCCTTCCGAAACTGGAGTTACAGCTTATAACATTTATTTGGATAATGTAATTTTAAAGGAAGTTGTCAATAAAGTTTACGCTATTGAGAACTCTTGGTACACCCCGGTTTCTTGCGACAATACTTTGGATGATCCGGATGGAGCGAAGGGTAGAGCCTCAGGAGTTTGTCAAGATTCAGCTTCCGGACGTTGTTCGATCGGAGAAATGTTGGGTTGCGCCGGTTACACCACTAGGGCCGAGCAAACTGTTTATTTGAGGTCGTTCGCATCGCTATGTCGTCCAGAGGCGGCGGGTTGTGAAGCCTTAATTGATACCAAAAATAATGCAGACCCACTAGCTAAGAGTTATCACACCGGGGATGCATCGGAAGTTCGCGTGCCGGCCGATGAGCAAATTTATATGGTTAATAGCCCTGCCTTTGCTTGTCCTGCCTCTGACAAGGGTTGTACTCCTTATGGATTGCCGATTGTCGACCAACAAGATAATACCGTCGGTTATCAAAGTTTATTTATCAAGAATCAGCCCGATAGATACGAAACCGATCTTTGTTATGCCAATAATCTTTGGTGTGAAGAGTTTGCCGGCAACGGCGGAGCTAGATATTTTAAAGAACCGCATAACAAGATTTGCGTTTATGGCGCTACCGTCACCTCTACCGCGGCCAGTTGGTATAAGTTTGGGACCAAAGGCGATCCTTGCGATGTTACGCTCAATCAAACTTATGGTACCGGTTATGGTGCCGTAGAAAAGAAGCAACAGCCGGTTGGCGTGGTGTCCGGAGCAACGTACTCAAGCTCTTCTGAGTCGGCTTATTCCGGTTGGGTGGGAGCCTGTCCTCAAGCTCAATCAAGTTGTACGGAGTTTGTTGATCCGCTAACAGAAATGTATGTGGGGGAGCGAGGGAAAGATAATGGTGACGGTTCGCGCTCTTATGTGCTAAAAGCTAGCACCCTGTATTCCATTTCTTCGGGTAATGGCAGCAAGATCGATATAACATCAAGTAATTGCAATTTTATTCCTCAGGAAGTTACTTATCCTGTCGGAGCGACGGATCATAGCGGTTATCTTTATTATGCTAAATCAAATAGTACCAACTCTTCTTGTAATGCTACCGTCGGGCCGATAACCCTCTCTGGAGCAAATGTTAAGGTTGTCAAAGCCGGTGTTTATTATAAATTAGCCAGTTCAGTCAATAAATCGGGCTGTAACGGATTGGTTGATTTTGGTACGGGTTGCGTGCTGTTCAATGATCGTAGTGGAGTTGATTATTCTACCACCACCCTGGCCGGCAGGAACAGGTATCTCAATTTTGATGCCCAATATACTTATTCCGTACAAGGATATCCTACCAGTCCACAGTCAGTCGGACCCAAAACTTCTCAGGAAGCAAACAATGCCGGCAGAAGTCAGAACGGCAGTAATGCTGATGTTATTTTGAAGGTCAAGCCGGATAGGACTTGTTCTAATTGGCTGTCTTGCACTTCCTATATTAAGGGGGATGGAGATTCCAGCAATGAAAAATTTGGGGAAAAAGATTATTGTTTGGGAGTCAGTGCCTGTGATGATTTAAGTGAAGACAACCAATGTAGTCATTTGGCCGCTAACGAAAAGGTGACCCTCAATCTTAACGTCACATCGACCAGAATGTCTTATCTTAATAAGACGGGCTATTCTGTTCCCAATCTTTATCCCGCCGATCAGATGGAATATCTGGGCCAAGGAGCCAATGTCGGCAACGGAAATTTTGAAGTGATGCTCGCTAGCGGTAAGCCATTGGGCTGGAATCCGGTTGAAGCTAATAGGTCTTGGGATCCGTCGCTGTTTAGCGTAGTTTCTGACGCCAAAACCTCTCCCGAAGGCAAGAATTATTTGAGGGTTAATTTTATAAATCAAGCAGTTTCTGAGACCATAGACGTTATTCCGGGTATGGAATATTATATTTCTTTTTGGGTTAATACAGAGAATTTGAAAAATTCTGACGGAGATACTGTGAACGCTTACACAATTCTATATGTGCAGAATTCTAAAAATGTAGGATCGGATGAGCTTAATGACGCCGGAAGAGCGGCTGGTATTTTGAATCAAGCCGGTCAGGGCGCGCAATCCAAAGGAATTGGTTGGACGAGAAAGCAATTTTCTTTTATTCCCACAACTTCTCAGATTTATGTAAGAATAAAAAATAGAACCAGTGCCCAGGTGAATTCGGTGGGCTATACTCTTTGGGATGATATTCAGATTTCTCCAGTGTTAAATAATAGTGGCAGTACTGGTACCGTTTCAAAAACTTGTCGTGTCTATCCCTCTTCTGACGCGCCTTCCTGTAAATACACTTCCGGCAACACTAATTATTATGGTTGGTATGGTTACTGTTTGACTCCTGACCCGAATCGACGTAGCGACTGCTTGCAGTGGTTTCCGGTTGACAAGATTAAAGGCGAGTTAAGCAGTGATTATGCTTTGGGGTATGACAATCGTCGTCCATTATATTACTGTGTTGATTGGGATATAGTTTCTTTTAATATTAGTGCTTCGGGTTTACTGGGTAATATCGGTGAAAACTTAGGAGAGGATTGGCGCCAAAGGGTCAGTGGCATTATAACGGACAATAGGAAGGTTAATGTGGTTGCTTTTGAGGTTGATCCGGAGTATGCCGGATTTATGAAGTATCCATACGTTAATAGATTTGTTTTCTTGGGTGGTTTTGGAGGAATCACTGAAGTAAAATCTTCAGTTATATTGCCTATGACTGCGTTCATGTATAAAAATTGCGTTATCGGTACAGTTGGTTTTATCCCTTTTGGCTTTGGCAATTGCAACAATAGTGACAGTAGTGATCCAGTAGTTGATACTACAGTCGAGTCGATGAGGCGGCAAACCTATTTTAATCAGTGCCTAGCTAATCACCTAGACAATAAATCGCCCCTTAATACAAGTTATTTTTGGCAATGGTGCATAAGAAGAAGTGGACACGACATTCTTAGTCCTGATACCGTAAATGATAACTTCTGTTATTATAATGCCAGCTCTCCAGACGTTTGTCGTGACTGGGCCACACCGTCGTCAACTGCCCATAATAATCCATTAGCATCGTTTGACGGATGTGTAGAGAATCCAGGAAGTAGTGGGCCGCTTAGGGGTTGTTTATCTTGTTTGCCTCATAATAGCAATACTACTGATTGGCATAGCGACTCTCATAGCGCATTCTCTAATGGGACATTTCATAATTATATTGCAGTTACTAGTTTTTGTGAAAATCATTGTCGCAATACCGTTTACCCTACTTTACAAAGTGACAATCCTTTAGTAGTTGCTTGTGAAAACGCTTGCAAAAACGAATTAGACGCAGTAGATCAAGATGTGGAAAAATGTTTAGATGAGGTAGCTGAAGGATTTGAAAATCAAGATGCTAATTGTAATTTTAGTGGATTCAATATTAGAAAGTGGTTTAGTTGTGCCATTGGCAAGGTTGTCTCCAGTATGATGGACATATTTGGTGTCATAGGCGATTTTTTCTGGAATAATGAGAAAGATCCCTGGGGAGGATGGGGTGCCGCTGGCTTTACCGTTGAGGGCATAGGTTTTTATCCGATAGTAATTCCGACTACTTGGACGGGAGCAATAAAGGCCCCAGACATAGGAACTTTAATACAAACAATAGCTAATGTAGTATTAACTCTTTTGCAAAAAGAAAATACGCAGATACTTCTTGGTTTTGGTGTTTCCGGTGTAAAAATAATAACGGACGAGGATCCTGATTACGGCAGTTCCTTAACCGATCCCGATCCCACTAAAACAGGAGATATCCTTGGTTATGGATGGTTTTTAAATACGTCACAGATGTACGGCGCCGGTCTAATGGGGAGCTTTCAGGGATTCATGAATATTCCCTATTGTAAAACATTCGTAAAAACAGTGGAGGCTACTGGGGCGAATAAGGCTTATTACAGTATGGTTGGGTTAGGTTCCGAGCATAATTATGTTGTTAAGGCTCAAAGAGTTTTTGGAATTTCGGGAAATAAAGTAATAAAACAAGAGCTTAATAGTCCGATGCCATCCAGTTTTACCTATGATTATGATTATATGCCGTTTGGCGCTCTCGTTCCCCCATCAACTGGAGACATTGATGCTCCCATAACTTGGGATAGCAAGACAGTAACCAGTATTAATCAAGCAAGTTTGAATTTGCCAGGAGTAACCGTTTCAGGATTAGAGCTTATAGAGCCAAGGACAATAGGATTTAACTATTCTGCAACCAAACAACCTTTATTTTTTGAGGGACCAACAATAACGTATGGCGCCCCATATCAATCTAGGGCTGGCGGAGCGGTTGCCTCAGTAGATGCTGGATTTTTTGAAGGTAGTTTGAGAAAGATTGGAGTTTATATAAATTCCACCTCAACCTTAAAAGAATTATTTGCTAAAAGCTACGGTTCTTTTAGTTGGTTTTGGGATGATATAAACGTTTACGACCCAGACTGGTCATTCCTTGGTTCTCTCATAAAAGAGGATGGGGGAGAAGATCAAGTTGATTGCGTCAGATATAATTCCTCCAATTCTAATTATAAGGTGTGTGAGCCCAAGCCCGGTAGTGGAGGAAGTTATAGATCTGTGAGTGATGCTAATTTTACTTGGGATGAAGTAGCCACCAAAGGCGAGGGAGTAAAAATCTATAATGTTTCCAGCACCATAATTAGTAAATATGAGAATGTTTCCTTGGTTAAATTAACCTTTAACACTGAGGCTAATGTCGATCAGTTACCATTAAAATCTTACACTGTCGCCTGGGGAGATGGAGAAGTTGATACTGTCTCCGGTTTTTCTCTCAATGATAAACCAAACTCGACCAGCACTTTCACGGTTTATCATACTTATGATTTCAATAAACTTAAGGATGTTTCTGGCTCCAAGTTTAATTTATCAATGCCTTGTTGTGTAAGCGGTGGCGGATATTTCTGTTCGGAGCAGTCATCCGTTGTGCCAAATGCCCCCGCTTCGGCTGCATGTACCAACGCTACCTGCACTGCATCAATTCTTATTTCAGTCAGAGATAGTTGGGATAAGGTTAATTATTGTAATGTTAATAATTTTACCGACGGAATAAACTACAATCTTAGAACGGTGCCTATAAGTTCAAATTAATCATTTCAAATATATATAAGTATGTCTTGGCTAATGAAAAGTAAAAAATTTAGGATAGGGTTGGTTTTTGGGTTGATTTTGTTTGTGTTTTTATCTATTGCAAATATTGCTTTGGCTCAAATGCAGCCGGTTTATATGGGGCAAGAGGTTACTGTGCAACCAATCACTGATTTACAAGCAGCTGAACGTGCCGTTGAAGCGGCTAGACTCCGGTTGCTTTTATATGATTTTTCTCCGCGTGCTACTTGGGATTGGCTTAGGGGAAACCCAAACCCTGCTCAACAGGAATTAGACGAAGCTTTAGAGGCAAGAACAGAAGCTTACGTACGGCAACATGGGCAAGCCTCTATTGAGGCGGCACAAAATGCAGGTGTCCAAGCTGACAGCGTAGAAGCACTACGAGTCCAGATAGAGGAAAACGCTAAAGAGGCAGGAGCAGCGGTTGCCAGAAATAATCAACAATTTTCTAATACAGTAACTATAGGCGAGATAATCGCTCGCATGTTCGCTTGGATTTTGTATTATATAGCCGTTGGCCTTGGTTGGATTTTAATATTGATTACCTCTGTCATGCTCAAGATTGCCACTTATAATAATTTTCTCAGAGAGGGTATGGTCCAGACTGGTTGGCAGATTGTCAGGGATATTTGTAATAATTTTTTCATTATTTTGTTGCTTATTACTGCAATTAGCACCATGTTGCGTCAGGGGGAGTTTAAAGATTGGCGTGGTATGTTGCCCAAGATTTTGGTGGCCGCGGTAGTGATTAATTTTTCTTTGTTGATGTGCGGAATTTTTATCGATGTTTCACAAATTTTCACCCTCACCTTTGCCAGTCCGCTTAATTCCATCACTGGGTATAATGTTATTTTGGCGGCCATGGGTATACCAAGTGGCATGCAGCTAAGCAAACTTCTTACTGCTAAGGAAAATTCTCTAGAGACAACTGTTAGAGTTGAAACTATCGATTTGATAGCTGCCTTATTTTATGCCGTAGTAACAACCTTTGTTACGATAGTTGTGGTGGTGGCAGTAACTGTAATTTTAGCTTATCGTATAATCTGGTTGTGGTTTTTGGTAATCCTTTCGCCTTTACCAATTCTTCTGGCGATTTTCAAAAAAGGAGCGAGTTATGCCAGTCAGTGGTGGGGCGAGTTCACTAAATATTTGATAGTGGGTCCGGTTATTATGTTTTTCTTGTATCTGTCTTTTATGGCTATGGGTCAGATGGATAATACTGGCTCCGGAGGCAACAGTTCTAACGTTTTAGGTGTTAAGTCCGATGAATGGTCGGGAGAAACAACCATAGGTAACGATTCCAGTGTAACCCTAACTGCGGGTAAAGATACCGTTAGCCTATCTAACGCCGCTAGTCCTGATGGGTTAATTAATTTTTTAATTATTATCGGCTTAATGGTTGGATCCCTTATGATGGCTCAGAAAATGGGGGTCGGCGGATCCAAGTTTGCTGGTCAGAGTTTGGGTTGGTTGCAGAAGCAGGGAAAGAGATTCACCGTAGGAGCTGCTAAGTCAACTTCTAAGGGTTTGGCAACGGCCGTTGATGACAGGCTTGGTGCTCGTCAAAAGTTGTATGGCGCAGCTTTCGCTGCGGGCGGTAAATTTATTCCTTTTGCTGGTCAGGCCTTAGGTAAGAGAATTGGTGAGTTAGAGGCGGGCACACAGAAGAGGACGAGCACTAAATACGGAGACTTGGCTAAGGGTTACAAGGTTGACGACATGAATGAGGCGCAATTGAGGAAATTGGCCTCTAAGGGCGGGGCGCGTGGAGTTGTTGCTGCGCAGACTTTAATGAAAAAAGGCTTACTTAGGGATGACGACGATCTCAACAGAGCAAATAATGTTGAAATCATTAGAAATGCTAGAAACGCCCTCAAGGGAACTGATTTGGGCAATACCTTTGATGAGAATCTTAAGAAATATAATCCCGGCTTGGCATACTCTACTGTCTATGATGGTAAATTGGAGAAATTACGTAACGATCTGAAGACTGGCAAGATTAATGTTGATAAATTGATGGCTAGCATGAGTCCCGAACAGATTAATAAGCTTAAAGCTGATTTAGGTGGCGGTAAAGGTGCTGTCGCTAAGTTTCTCATGGATAACTCCGATGACATTGGTAAGACCATTAAGGGCATGAAAAAGGAAAGCAGGGAATTAGTGACTAATGAAATTGATCATAAGACCTTTGCTAAGAGAATGAATGCTGATGGCACAGTCGCTGAATATGATGATGAGGCTAGGAAAAAACTCCTGTCTTCAAGATCGGCTGACACCATGAAGGTTTTTGATATGGATAATGCAGAGCAGGCAGAAAAGGCTAGAAAACAATTTAGTAAGAATAGGGAAAGTATTCTGAAAGAAATGGATCCGGAAGCTATGAATGCTGAATTCATTAAGAATTTCGGGGATTTATTCAGCTCTAAAGAATTGGAAAAGAATTTCTCCGATCGAAGTGCCGAACATAAGTCTGCCGCCGCCGCCGCTTTGCAGGGACACCTGGATGCTTCTTTGAGCGCCTTAAGCTTTGATCAACTGTCTCAGAATTTGGCTCGAGCTATAGCCAATGGAGATGAGGTAGCCATAGCAAGTGCCAAGAAAGATCAGGCCGACATGGACGAATTAGTTAAGAAAAATTTATTGGTCCAAGGAAAAATATCTCAGCCAGTTATTGACGCCCCCGGCTCTAGCGAGGCAATGAAGAGGATTCTTGGAAACCTTAGCGGTGACGATGCTAGCAAAATTAAATGGGGCAAATTATCCGATCAAGAGAAAAATATCATATCTCAAAATATCAATCCCAACGCCCTTAAATCCTTGGCAACCAGAGGGGATAATAATGAGTTGGTAAGAGGCGTACGGGAAAATGTTAAGGCCGCGGCTACAACAGACAATACTAATGAACAGATATTTAATAATGCTAAACAGAATCATGCCAACGCTAAAAAGAAATTGGATGATCTTTTAGCGCAATTAAGACGTTTAGACGATGAAGCTGATGACCTTGCAGCAGCTGGAAATGCAGCAGAATCCAACCTCAGAAGAGTACAGGCCAACAGAATAAGATCAAGTGGTGATCTTGCAAGATTAACCGGCGAAGAAAATTCAGCTAATATTGCATACACAGATGCTAAGAGAAGAAACTTGGGCGGTGGGGATAATTGGGTACGGACCGACGCGCAAAAAAGAGAAGCTGAAATTAAGAGTAAAAGAAGATTAATTTAATCCATGGCGGAAAATAATCAAAATCAAGTTCAAGATTTAGGGGAGATTAAGCAATCCAATCCTTGGATTCTTAAGTTTAATTTGTCTGATGCGGAAATCATCGCCGTTATTAGTCTTATTGGCCAAGTCATCTGGGGCGATATTGACTTGAAGGAATATTCGGAAATGATCGAAAAAGCAATTCTCAAGGATCCTCAAGCAAGGCGTCAGATTGAAATTTCTGCTGCGCAAAATAGACTCATGGCCTTCAAAGACGAGATTGATGGAGTTGAGGATTATATTCGTTCGTTGGGTGGAACGGTTTTAGAAGTCAAACCGCCTAAACAGGAGGAAGATGACTTTGACGCTTTGGCAGAAATTAAATCCAATTCCACCGGATCGCCATCCAGCATGGCTTTCTCAATGTCGGATGAAAAAGAAATTCAATCAATAAAAATTCCGGATTCGGGAGAAAGGGTTGATTGGTCCAGTCAGGCACAAGCAATAATTACCAGTTTTGGCTTTCGCGATCCCGATCCCGTTATTGTTAAGCGTCTAGAAAACATCATCATCGCTAAATTAAAGGATGTTCGTGATGATTTAGAGACTTCTGACGCCTTAACCCGTCCGCGTAAAATTGGCGGAATGCAATTTGGTGATGCTCAGGCCGATCAGTTAATTTCTTTAATAAAAAATCGCGATTTTTCCAAAGTGGCAACAGATGCAAAAGTCTCAATTCCACCCAGTAAACCTAAGCAACCCGTAGCATCGCCAAAAATAGAAATGGAGAACGGCCTTCCTGTTGTTCGTTTGCCGGATGATTTAATGGTTAAGCCGGAGTTAATAGATGAAGAAGAGATAGAAGAGGAGTTAATTTTTCAGCAATTGAAAGAAAACATTTCCAATGTTAGAATTAATGAAAAGAAAGATGTTCAAAAAGTAGCTGTTGAGTCGGCGATTAAAAAAGAAGAGTTTTTAGAAGTTGGTGAGCGCAGTGATGAAAAAATTGCCAGCGTCTTGGTACCGCAAATTACGCCATCGCCGACAATTGTTCCAAAACCGGAGCCTTTTTTAACTTCCAAAAGACTGCCCCCAATTTCTAATATCAAGAATCCTTCTAAGCCCAACCTTGATGGTATCAAAGTGACTAAATCGATAATGGGGCCAATTGATGAATTGGAGGCTATGACATTAATAGAGTTTCGCCGTCTTTCCACTGATCCGTTTCAGGCGACTAATAAAATAAAAGAAGACATTGAAACCTTAAGCAAAGAAGGATTTGATCGACGTAGTGAAGCTATTGCTGCTTGGCATCGCAGTGAAGTTAGTAAATTTTATCGCCTGTTGGGGCACGTCGCCATGTCTGAAGGAAAGAGTGTGGAATCAGTGATAGGGGAGCGATTGGTATCTGGTAAGCCGACGCTGTCAATGAATGAGTTCGAAGCGATTATGGAACTTAATAAATTAATCAGATTCTAAAGCGATGCAACAAGTAGTCGTGCCACAATTTTTAGATGTTGAAGATAAAATCATCGGGCCGGTTACCGTTCGCCAATTTATTGAAATGGTAATCGGTGCCATTTTTATTGCCATACTTTATCGATTACTCTATTTGCCTTACTTTTTGGCTTCCGCTTTTGTGGTTTTTAGTATTATCATGATTATAGCGTTTGCCAAAATAAATGGACAAGTTTTTCATATTTTCATGCTTAATTTTTTTCAAACAATGATCAATCCCAAATTAAAGATTTGGCGAAAAAAAGCAACCCTTAAGGAGATAAGAGATGATCTAGCTAAGCCGAAAGAAGATGTTTTGCGATCGGTAAAAATGTCTCGCAGACCGGTAAGCTCTTCTCGGCTTTCGGAAATCGCCCTAATTATAGATACTGGGGGAGTTTATCAAGGAGAGGGAAATAATAATCTAACAAGCTAGCTTATGCCAGGAAGAAAGGCTAACAATTCAACGCCGTCAACTCAAAGATTTCTTCAGATATCAGAGATAAAAGACGACACCATAATAATGAAGGATGGCAGCTTGCGAGCGGTTTTACTGGTTTCTAGTATAAATTTTGCCCTTAAGTCTGAAGACGAACAGAATGCAATTATTTCCGGTTATGTAAGTTTTCTTAATTCCTTGGAATCGCCTTTGCAGATAGTTATTCAGTCGCGCAAGTTGGACTTAGACCAATATCTTGAATTTCTCAAGCAGGCGGAGGAAAAACAGCAAAACGATTTGTTAAAAATTCAGATGGCGGAATATCGCCAGTATATTACCGAGCTAGTTGAGTTGGGGAACATTATGACTAAAAGGTTTTATGTTGTCGTGCCTTATTCTGTTTTTGGAGAAAAGAAAAGGAGTTTTTGGCAACGATTAAGTGATATTCTTTCTCCTGCTTCAATAATAAATTTAGACCAAAAACGTTTTTTGGAGCGACAGAAGGATTTATTCGTCATAGTAGATCGCGCCATGACTGGACTTTCCAGTATGGGATTGAGGTCGCAGGTTCTTGATACTCAGTCGCTGATAGAATTATTTTATAACACCTATAATCCTACTGTTTCTAGGAATGAAAAACTCCAAGATATCAATAAATTGATGATGGAACAAAAAATGTAATTTATGTTTAACCCGCAAGAAATAGACAACAAGAATCAACCTCAGCCGGCTCCGGGGTACACGCCTCCGCCACCGCTTAAGGGTGCTCAAAGATTGGCTGCAGAAGCCAAGGAACTTTCTCTGTCTAAAGAAGCTTTGGAGGAGGAGATGATTTATCGTCGAGGAGTTGTCTCGGTGAGAGACTTGATTGCGCCATCGGCTTTGGAGATCAACCCTAATCATATCAAGTTAGGAGAACTTTTCGTTCGTACTATTTTTGTTTATGAATATCCCAGATATATTGCCGTAGGTTGGTTTGCTCCCATTATTAACATGGATATTGCCGCCGATATCTCTATGTTTTTTTATCCGGTCAAGGCGGCTGTAATACTTAAGCAGCTCAAGAAAAAGGTGGGTGTATTGGAGGCGGGAATTATTTCAGCTGCTGAGAAAGGTGCTCCGCGCGACCCCCTATCAGAAACCGCGCTCAGAGACATGGAAAAATTGCGCGATGATTTGACGCAAGGCATAGAACACTTTTTTCAAATATCGCTCTATGTTACCATTTATGCCAAAACTCTCGAAGATTTAGACCGAACTTCGGAGCGAATAGAGAATTTTTTCGGCTCGACATTGATTTATTCTCGCCGTGTTTTTTATCAAGCCGAACAAGGATTTAATTCTACTCTGCCAATGTCTCTTGATGAGATGCAGGTTTTCATCAACATGAATTCTTCTCCGGCAGCATCATCTTTTCCTTTTGTATCATCCGACCTTACTTCCGATCATGGCATTCTTTATGGAATTAATCGCCACAATAACGGCTTGATTTTGTTTGATAGATTTTCCCTCCAAAATGCTAACGCCGTGGTTTTTGCCACCTCTGGAGCCGGTAAATCTTATGCTATAAAACTTGAGATTTTGCGTAGCTTGATGATGGGAACCGAGGTTATAATTATTGATCCGGAGCGCGAGTATAACCATCTCTGCGAGGCGGTGGGTGGCACTTATATTGATATCTCTCTTAACTCCGAGGGAAAAATTAATCCTTTTGATCTGCCGCGCGCTATAGGTGAAGACGCTAAGGCGGGTGATATTATCAGAAATGCCGTAATTACCGTCAAAGGATTAGTGAGGTTAATGATCGGGGACGTGACCCCGGAGGAGGATTCGATTATTGATCGAGCGCTTTTGGAAACTTATGCCAAAAAAGACATAACTCCCGATGCTGATTTGCGTTATGTTGAACCGCCGGTAATGCAAGATTTTCAGGATATTTTGGAGGGTATGGAGGGTGGAGAAAACATTGTTTTGCGTTTGAAGAAATATACTGAAGGAACTTTTGCCGGACTACTCAATAATCCTACTAACGTCCAACTCAACAATCAGTTAGTTGTATTTTCGGTTCGAGACTTAGAAGACGAGCTTAAGCCTTTAGCAATTTATACCACTGTTAATTATATTTGGAATATAGTCAGAAGTGAGCTTAAAAAGAGAATTCTGGTAGTTGATGAGGCTTGGTGGTTGATGCAAAGAGAGGATTCGGCTAAGTTTATTTTTGCGTTAGTCAAGCGTTGTCGCAAGTATTATTTAGGCGTTACCACAATTACGCAAGACGTCAATGACTTCCTTACCTCAGCTTACGGACAGGCGATAGTTAACAATTCTTCGATACAATTATTATTGAAACAATCTCCTGCGGCCATTGATTTGATCAAAAAAACTTTCTTGCTTACCGAGGGAGAGAAATATTTATTGTTAGAATGTGGCGTTGGCGAGGGCATTTTCTTTGCCGGAGCTAAACATGTAGCAGTTAAAATCGTTGCTTCTTATTCCGAGGATCAGCTTATCACTTCCGACCCGCGTCAATTATTGGAAATCGAGCAGGCCAAGAAGGAGTTTGCTGAAGCTATGATGCGAGAAGAGGATCTACCTAAAGAATGATAAAATATTATCTATGTTAGAGAATAGACAAAAAATAATAATAGGATTGTTGCTCGGCGCCGCTGTGTTGGTTGTAGCTTTCTTTTTATGGTTGCTATTTAGGCCGAAGGAGGCCCCAATAAATTTGACACAAACACCAACCTCAACAGTTCAGACGGGTGAGTCAATTGTTGAGCCGGTAGTTTTAGAGCCAGCCAGTCAGACTAGGATCGAAAATGAAAAACAATACCCTTTGGGCTCCAAACAAGTCGCCATGACTTTTGCTGAAAGGTATGCCAGCTATTCAACTGATGAGCCGGTAAAAAATATTCAAGATCTTAAGCCTCTAACTACTCAGCAATTCTATTCGGCAATTATCTCTGCGACGCAAACCAGGGAGGGATCAGGAACTTTTTATGGCTATTCAGCCAAGGCTTTATCTGCTAATCTTATTAAATCTAGCCAATCAAGCGTAGACGTAGCTGTTAGTTTGCAAATAGAGCAAACTGTCGGAGACGGGGAAAGCGGTAATGTTTTGTATCGTACTTTAAATGTTAATTTAATCAAATCAGGCGAGGAATGGAAAGTAAACGGAGCCTCTTGGCAGTAAAGGATTTGTTGATTGATTTGGTTTTTCCTAGGGTTTGCGTATCTTGTGGCAAGTCAAATAATAGCTTATGCGGGTTTTGCAAGCAGTCAATTAATCCTGCCTTCGGATCCAAGTTAGTGCCGGACATTGATGAGTTAATTTTTGTTTGGCGTTATGATAATCGAGCAGTAAAGTCGTTAATTAAATCTTTAAAATACGATTTTATTACTAGTCTTGAGAATGATTTGCGATTTTTTCTTAATCAAGAAATTTACGCTAAAAGGCTTAGAGGTTTTTGTTCTTCAGGATGTTTGGTGCCGGTTCCTTTGCATAAAAAACGCGAGCTTTGGCGTGGATTTAATCAGTCAGTCAAAATAGCTCAAATTATCTCAGAGACGACTGGGTTGCCAGCAAGAAATGATTTGATTAGACGCGTAACATTTACTGAGCAGCAGGCTCATTTAGGCTTGAATGAAAGATTGTTGAATTTAAAAGGAGCCTTTAAGGCGACTGAGGTTCCAGTCTCAACAGAAACAGCAATACTGGTCGACGATGTCGTTACTACTGGAGCAACCCTTTCGGCCATTGCTCAAGAACTTAAGAAAAAGGGATTTTTACATATCAAGGCAGTAGTGCTGGCCGCCTAATTTCCCAGGTCTTTACAAAAATACTTTATTTATGCTAAAATATTTGGGTTATCGAAGTATTTTTGTAGCCTTACAATTAAGTAGTGATTCCAATTTGGAGAGGTGGCTGAGTGGCTGAAAGCGGCGGTTTGCTAAACCGTTGAGCGTCTATTTGGGCGTTCCGGGGGTTCGAATCCCCCCTTCTCCGCCAGATTTCCAACTTTGAACTTTAGAAATTGCAAGGCTTTTCGAGCCTTTTGACGGTTTCGGAGGTTCAATTTTGGAAGCTTGCAAATCCATCAAGACATCAAAGACTGGCGTCCATATCGGCGTCAGTTTTTGTTGTTGTACTATAAAGCCATCAAAGCATAGCTTCATCACTGTGCGTTTTTGATAGTTACCACTGCTCTGAAATACCTTGTCGGCATGATCCGTAAAGTCCAGCAACTCATTAAATTTTTGAACGAATTTGTCAGACTTACCCTCAAGCTCAGATAGCCGATCCTGATACATTTCCTTCTCCTTTAAAAGCTCATCTTGAATCTTTATAAAGACCTCTGCGTCAATAATGCGTTTTGAACGATCCACGACAATGTTGCGGATTTGTTGCTGGATTCTTACTAACTCCTGCTTCAAGCTTTTGCGTTCTTTTTCCTCCTGAGACATCCTCTCTTTGGCGAAGTGTTGGAAATAAGCATCCAAAACCTTTTTGAATTTATCCGGTAAATGAACCCTCGAAAGATGTGTTGCGATTTGACCTTCTGCATCTTCCCACCGCATATACTTGCGTTGGGAACAATTTTTGTCTTTCCAATGACTGCAAGAATAATAAAGGTGACCTTTTTGCGTTTGGCCACAAAACATTGATCCGCATTCCGCACATCTCATAAAACCGGCCAATGTATAACCGTGTTTGCGTGAACGGTCTGCGTAATGATTATTGTGCTGGATCTTTTCCTGAACATCATCAAAAAGCTTTTTTGTGATCAATGATGGAAAGTTTGCCTGACATGTGGCCGATCGAGTCTTTATAAGCCCATAATAGAGAGAATTTGCCAGTATGTGTTCAAGAGTCTTTCTGCCCACTAATTTGCCTCCACGAGTCCTTAAACCCCGTTTATTGAGCTCGGCCGACAAAGACTCATAAGAATACTTACCGGTGGCGTATAGCTCAAAAGCCAGTTTTACATATGGGGCCCGAATATTATCAACTATGAGGGATTTGGTCTTTTTATCGTTTAAATACCCTAAAGGAGCCACACCCGGGAATCTACCACGCTCTACGGCCTCTTTAAGACCTTTCCTGACCTCCCAGCTGATGTTCTGGGAAGTCCATTGAGCGATTGAAGCCATGATGTTCTCGACCAGCTCGCCGGAAAATGACTCATCAAACTGCTCAACGACTGAGATCACTTTACAGTCGTGCTTTTTAAGCATCATCTTAATGGCGGCGTAGTCTGCCACATTACGGCACATACGATCCAGCTTGTGAACCAAAATCACATCAACCTTATTGTCGGTCTTGGCACGATGAAGCATTTTCTGCAATTGAGGACGATCGGTTGTTCTTGCCGATTCGCCCTTTTCCTCATAGATGCCATCTGGGAGTAAATTCCAATGACGATCCATTCCGTATTTTTGGCACGCTTTGACTTGTGCCGGAATACTCAATTCTCGTTCGGCCTGACGAGAGGTAGAAACACGGCCGTAAATTAAATAATTTGTACTCATAGTATTTGATATAAAAAACAGCAGGGCTCTTGGCGAGCCCTGAGGTTAATATTTTTTTATGTGATAAATTAGTCGACCTATTATCTGTGTCTCTTTTACGGGATAACTTTTTTTAAAATCTTTTTCACTGGTGGCGATTTCAAGATAGTCGCCACGCTTTTTGTAGTAAGTCATTACCAATCCGTCTGGTGTCTTAAGAGCCACGATGTCTCCGTCATTAATCTCCACATCCGCATCAAGCATGATCAGGTCGCCGGTGATGATGCCTGCTTCAGGAAAAGGAGTGTCGAAAACACGAATGCCAAAAATACGGTGGCCACGCACGATACCGTTCCTTGGGAGAAATATAAACTCTTCGGCATGTTTAAGATGCAGATCAAGATCGTCAGTCGGAATCTTATTGAACAACGGCATCTTATAGTGAGCCACTTCATCAGCCGTGATCGTCTTTTTTAATTCCTCCAAACCAGCCTCTAATTTGTGAGTCATCTCTTCAACACGCTTCTCGCCAGCTTCTTTGATGTTGAATTTATAATCCGAGGAAAGACTGACTTTGTGAATCTTTGCTTCGGTCCACTGTTTTCTTAACTCATCTTCAGAGACTTCGTAGGCATTAGCCAAAACACCCAACTGCTTCTGAGAAGGGAGTCGAGTATCATTCTCCAGCTGGCTGACATAGCTGGCAGAAAAGCCAAGGCGATCTGCGATATCCTTGGCCGTCCATTGGTTTGTTTCTCTTTGTTTTTTTAGATATGAGCCAAATGACATATTTTTATTATTTGCTTAATTAATTGCCTTAAGTCTATCTTAGTCCAGTATAGCAAATATGTAAAGATTAAGCAAATATGCTTATCCACAAGAACCGTAATTGACGAATTAAGCAAAATTGCTTAATATGACTATAGAGGTCTAAAATTAGAATGAATATGAAAAAAACGCCAACCAACATTCGACTGAGGGATCTTAGAATCGAGAAAGGGCTAACGCAATACAAACTAGCCCGTATTCTTGGCTTTAAGCATAACACAGCGATCAGCCGATATGAGACCGGACGAAAACGGCCGAATTTGGAAACCGCCCAGAGAATTGCCCTAGCGTTGGG
Organism: Parcubacteria group bacterium ADurb.Bin326; assembly: GCA_002068915.1. Classification (GTDB taxonomy): domain Bacteria; phylum Patescibacteriota; class Patescibacteriia; order 2-01-FULL-39-33; family 2-01-FULL-39-33; genus CAISTG01. The sequence continues at coordinate 16,693 of MWBE01000053.1, read as the reverse complement.
GGTAAAAGTAGAGGATATTTTTTTGCCTTAAAAGTTAAGCAAAAACGCTTAATGAGGCGTGTGAGGTCAATAAAAGTGTGAGGTCACTCTTATGAACCAAACCACATGTCCAAACCAACTAAAGACGAGGAAGCTCTTATTGAGCTTACCAAAAACGCCTTGTCCGAGGTGCTCGGCCGAGAGCCGAGCAAGCAAGAAGTTTGGCGTGTCCATGCCGGCTTCAAACGCATGGCGTTCATGCTGTTGGAGCATTTAGATCACATCAAAAAATATGAGAATCAAAATATTGATGACGAGGATCTTCCGCAGGATAGCCAAGAGATTGAATCAAAAACCTTTGACGAGGAAAGAACTCTTGGCGAGGAGGGAGAGCATTCTGAATAACTTCACGATCGGCGAGCTTGAAAATCCGGTGACTATGCAAAGTGTCCGGGAAGCATTGGAAAACATCGACCGAGCTCTCGCTAAAGCAAAGTCATAGACCGCACATCCCTCTCCTCTGAATGGGTGGTGACATTGAGAGGAGCGATGAGGCGCGATCAAGGGTCTGGTCAACTCTCACGCCTTTGTTTTCATTGCTATGACGGACGAAAAATCAAAAGTCAGAGATTTAAGAAATGGCGACTGGTATTGGATCAGTAAAGTGATCCTTGATGAATACGGAAGTGTCATTCAACCGATCGGCATCGCTATCTATAACTGCCTGGCGGAATTCTCAAACCAGGATGGTTTTTGTTTTCCGTCCCATAAAACTATTGCCGACAAAATCGGTGCGAGTGTTTCCAGCGTGCAAAGAGGCATTCACCAACTGATCAAATTGGGAATCATCAGCAAGAAGCGAAAGCGATACCACAATGTGTATTACCTGTTGAAAATAGATAGGTCAGACAGACCGAACTCAAATCAGATCGGTCAGTCAGACCGCCAGTTCGGTCATACAGACCGGTCGGATCGGTCCGACAGACCAACTAACAAGAATAAAGAAAAAGAATTAAATAAAAAGAATTACGAGCAAATAAAAAATTTCAAAGAACTAAGATCGATGTTAGCCGAAAAGATGTCTATCGGGGGAGCAAAAATAAAAAGCATAGACGGCAAGAAGCATATGTGGACAGGTCAACGGTGGGTGGCAATTGAGGATACATAATCGCTTTTAACGGTTCGGGAGGAGGTCGAACCCGGACTTTTAATTGGTAGTTTATTAACCATTAATAATCTGGGTTCTTGAAAATAGCACCCTTATAATTAAAACAGTATGGACAGAGATGAATCCAATGTCGGCAATTGTCCTCATTGCACAAAGATTATTTTTCGCGATGCGGTTTTCAATTCCGAAGCTGTATTTGTGACACGATGTCCTCACTGCCAGAAACCCGTAAAAGTTTGCATCAGGAAAAAGGTCGAAATTATTCTGCTTCCAATCGATGAAAGTAAAAATGGCGACAAAACGAAAATAAAGCCGAACGGAATTCTCTTCGTCCTATTTCTACCATCAGTTATGGATCTTTTATCAAACAGTATCGATATTTTGAACGGCTTGTTCTGACTCAGTGAGAATAAAAAGCAAAAGGAGCCCTTTTGAGCCCCTTTTTTGCCATTTGTTTGCCCCTTGGGCGAGTTTTTTATAGCTCTTCCGACAATTCCACCGCATCATCCTCATCAAGACCGTATTCCTCCATAATTTCCTGAACATGCTCGGCTTCTTCCTTATCGAGATCGTGACTTTCCATTAACTCTGCCACCTCTTCAGTGGGAGCCTCATCATCTTGATTTTCATTATTTTCAAAATCATCTGCCATATTACTTTTTAGAATTTATTGTTTTTATATAATTGCAATAATCACAATCAGGGCTGGCTTCCGGAATTTCCGAACCATTCAAACATGAATGTGCCTTGATAAGAGTTTTCTCAACCCAAGAATCATCGCCCTTATAAGGAATCAAAGTTATATCAAACTCCAACTTGCCATCAAATGCTTTGCGATCAGTTTGGCCGTTACAATAAACAAAGTATCCCGTATCGGAAACCTTATAGCCGTTCTGCCTCAAGAGCCACTGATAGACCTCCATCTGTCTCTTGTAACCATCCTGCCAATCTTTGTTCAATTCGGTAATATTCTCATCCTTTGAGGTGGATTTATAATCAACAACGATGTATTCGCCCTTAGAATTAATCCATAAATCATCGATGGCACCAAATACAAGGAAATTGGTCAGTGGATGAATGTGCTGGATGCCGGTAAAGTTATGTCGCCATTTATCTAAATCGGCATGAGCGACTGGTTGAGCGTCAATGCCGTATTTTTCAATCAATGGATGCTTTGTGCCATTAACACGATGGATGTCGAATTCTAACTTTAAAAGATGGTCAACTGCCGAATTGAGAGCAAAAGGAAAACCCGGTGGACGGCCGACTCCAAGTTTGCGATCGTAATAAAAACATCTCGGACAATTTAAAAATAGGTCAATCTTTGATCGTGATAATTTAAAAGGTTCAGCGACTTTTGAATCATATAAACCTTTTACTCTTTGTGCTGTGTAGTATTCTGACATGGTTATTATTTATTTATTACCTTGATAATTTCAACAATTTCTTCATATCTAAAATCGTTATGTTTACCTGCCACAAAACTTCCGTATCTTTTTGCTTTATCAATTTCTACTACGGTATTTTTCTTTTTAAAATTCACGGTAGTATCAGTCGCTTTGCCATCTTTAGAGATTCTTACATAAAAAGCATTTTGTTTAGTCTTATCTTCCTTTCCATCGAATATAGATTTTGCCTCTCTGTCATATTCTGGATCTTCAGCCCAAAACCAATTAGCTGATTCCCATCGGCGTAAAACTTCATGGACATATATATTAATTGCGTCGAACACCTTTCTTGGGCGATTCAATAGAGTTTTGTTCTCAATCATTTTTAGGAAATCGTCCGTATCTGGATTAAGAAATTCGAGAATTAATGTCATTAGCTGTTTGGAAACATGGTGATTGAGAGATCTTCTCACTTCAGTTGACCACTTTAACGCTCCGCTTGCTACCAATTTTAATATAAACCCTTTGGCAAATTCTTCTTGTGCTAATTTTGCCAATCCATAAGCAGATGCATATCTATCGAAATCATATAAGTATTCGGCATCTTCTAAAAGCCTATTCCCATTTTTTATACAAATTTTTATTGATTGAAATAATTCCATAAAAGATAATCAATTCGTTGCTTTGTCGATTATTTTAAAATGGTTTGGAGAAATTGCCTCCATCATTTCAAACAATTCTTTGACCACCTTTTTTGTCTCTGGTACTAATGCTGGGTCAAATCCAGCCCCTGTAATATGAGACTGGTCATTCGTGAATTTATATATTGCATCCAGTTTTTGTTCATCAAACTTAGCCTCCTTTAAATCATCCATTTTTTTGTATGTATTCTTACCATTAGGAACACTGAACATGAGAAAAGTATCCCAAACTTTTCTGGCAATATTTGGTACAGGATAGGCTTTTGCGATTGAATCATCCTGTTCATCTCGGAGTTGTTTTAATAGTTTGAATAGATAATGATATTCACTCTCGTATTCGCAAAGTTCCTTATCCATTTTATCGATGTATGCACAACGCACATCACTAGGAAAGTTATTTTTGATCATGTAATAACCAGCGCCTCCCGAGCTTCGTCTCCAATTAATCAATAATTTAAGAAAATCAAAACTATGTGTAAAAATAAACACTTGTTCTCCATCCTTTACCGTATTTTTTAAGAAACTGAATGCTTGGTATAAGGAATTAGAATCAAGGCTTGAAATTGGATCGTCTATAACAACAATTCCATCGCTTACCTTAAAGTCTTGGTCGCCAAGATGTACGACAAAATAAACGAAGGCAATGGCAGTTTTTTCTCCCTCACTCAAATAAACCGCTGGCTTGTCGCCACGCATGATATGATATCCGGTAACGACCTCTTTTTCTTCTCCGTTTTCATCTGCCTCCGTCTTCGTATGGGGAATAAAGCTTAATTCTTTGTGGCCAAGAAATGTTGCCAATTTTTTATTAATTACCTCACACGCCTTATGTTTTGAGGATATTCCTGCCAAATTGTCCGTGATCCGCTTTTGGATCTCAGAAATTTCTGTTGCAAGTAATTTTATTTCTTCTGTAAGTTTGGTTATATCGGTTCCAAGTTGTTTTACTTCGTCAAAAATGGTGCTCAGATAATGCAATTTAAGCTTCTGAATGGCCGCCTTCTTTAAGGTGTCAAAATCAGAAGTCGTTTTGTTGTGTGTGGTAACGATGGAATTTATTTCATCAATTCGCAAGTAAAAATCTTTAGTATCTAATATTGTCTTTAATTCTATCGCCTCAGTAGTTTTGCTTTTTTTATTTTTTAATTCCTCTGCTAATTTAGTGATATCTTCAAGAATTTTTTGTTTTGCCAAATTAAAATGTGCCTCTTTTAAATCAAAAGAGTCCTGCAATTCAGCATAGAATCGTGCTCTATCTGTCGTTTGTAATGATTGAATCGCTGGGTATACTTTCTTTAATTTTTCTACAAGATTGTCTAGGTCGGTTTTTAATACTTTATCTGCTTCATTGAAACACCTAGCCAATTGCTCAATTCGTGTCGTTGGGATCTTTTGCAAGCAATACTCGCAGATATTGGAGGAATGTTTATTGTGTAAATGGATTCCTTGTTCTACCCATTGAGAAATATCCTCATTTTCGGCAAGTCTGGAAATTACTTCTGATTCAACAGTCTTTTTTAATAGTATTTTTCCTTCTTTATCGACCGATTCTAAAATAGTCGATATATCGAAGTCTTCTCCGTCATCTTCAAGCTTTATTTTCTTTAGAGTAAATGCATCAATTGGAAGTAGTGAATCTTGTTTTGCCGAAAGAGAACATTTTTCAAGATCATCTTCTGATAGTTCTGTCTTTGTTGTAATGAGATTAAAATCCTTTTCTGCTTGGGGTTTTCGATAATCACGCAAAGCATTTCCTCCAATCGCCGCACCTATAGTTTTAGCAATTTCAGTAAATTTTCCATCGCGTTCAGTTGTTTTGCGTCCTTTATTTTTAACATGTTCAGCGTGTAAAGATATTTTGCCAGGAATAGTTGGATCGTCAGGGTCTCCGTTAAGAATTTTTCTATCGCTTTCAATTTTTTCTACCAAACCCGTATTTTCTTCACCAAGCAAAACTGAAATTGAGTTCGCTCGACTCTCAAGGATTTTTACATTGTTCTGAATATAATCTTGGTTAAAAACACGAATCTTTTTTAAAAAGGTTTCGCCCTGTTTGTACTTATTCCCTCGTTCATCTTCAACCTCATACTCTAAGCCATCAATAACTGTTCCGTTTATTCCATCGAATAATCGTGAAAGTGTTGTTTTTCCACTTCCATTCCATCCATAAACAAGATTAAACTGCTTAAAATCAGGCAGTGATGAATCTCTTGTATAGTTAGAAAAAACGAGTCCAAGATTTTTAATTTTATTAATTTTTGATATCATAATCTTTATCTCGACCTGATCTACCTTTTATAATATTTTATTGGTTGTTAGGCACTCAGTATTGAATTGCTGATAGCCATTATTGATTTCCTTATAATTAACCGAGATCACCTCGAAATGTTTTTTAGCCGAGTCTATCTTGGCACGCTCAGAAGCACGGAGGTTTGTTCCGCCTTTTGTTTCAATAACGAAGTAAACCTTCTCTTTATCTTCATTGCCATGCAGATCACGCTTGGCAGTAACAATAGCCCAGTCTGGATTATATCCACCTACAGGAGTCTCAATCTTGAACCAGCCCGGGAGTTTTATAAAGAGTTTAATTCGTTCGTCTCGGTCCAAGTCTACGGCGAATTTTTGTTCTACCTCCGAATCGTAGACAATAGCATCGTAAATAGAGTGACTGACCGGTTCGGTAACATCTTTATAACTTGGGATATTTTCAAACTGCTCAAGCCCGTATTTTTCCGGTAAAACCTCATAGCTTATCTGCTCCACATAGTCACGAACAATCTCTTCACGAATTATCTTCGTAGCCTCGTAGATAAACTTGTCGGGATTATTTGCGAAAGATTTGAAGTTGCCGGATTTCTGTAAGATCGTGGCGACAGTATCGCGAGTTAATTTGGTCTCATTTTTTATTGACTCGACACAATCAATAATTCTGCGAGCCTGTGTAAGCTCTTGTGCCTGACCACCAATGATCGTTGCACCGATACCTTCTTTGGCAATTGAAATTCCTGCTCGTTCAATTTTTATTTGTGGCTTTGCAACCTTAAGTTCACCAATGCGTTGAGAAGTTTGCTCGATTACTCTGTTGGCATTAACACGAACAACATACTTGGTCTTTTTTGATATGCGGTCCCAAATAGCCTGAAAGTTTTCGTCTTTATCAAAACCTTTTTTGAGTTTAACAGTGATCTTGCGTTTAGCATTATTTGGTACAGGGGGAGCTTTGTAGATACCATCTTCAACAAATTCAGACTGCAAGCCGGCCACATAGCTTGAATAACTTTCGTTAGCGATAACAGAAAGTAAATTGATATTTTTTAGAAATATTCTCTCTCCATCCTGATTGACACACAGACGCATACCTCGACCGATTTCCTGTCTCTTCTTCATGGTAGACGAAGTAAGATTGAGTGTGCAGATATTAAAGATATTCGGGTTATCCCATCCTTCTTTAAGAGCCGAGTGAGAGAAAATAAATTCTGTTGCCTCATCGAAAGAAAGGAGTCTCTCCTTGTCTTTCATGATCAGTTCGTACGCTTCTTTATTTTCGGCGATCGCTGATTCACGCTCAATATACTCAGTCGCATTTTTCATGGCGAAATATCCCTTGTGAACCTTATTCACATCGGTATTTGCCTCGCCGTATTCTTTTTTAATTGTATTGAAATGTTTTGTAAAAGTTTGGCGAATAAAGCCGTCATCTTTTACATAATTATCAACACGATCAATAAAGAAAAGGGATAGGACTTTGATTCCAAGCTCCTTGAGTTTTTTCTTTTTTTCAAAATGAAGTTTGATAGTCTCGGCAATCTGTTCAGACATAATGTCTTCACGGTTACCACCGATGCCTTCGCCTTGCTTTATCTGAACATTGTTCCTGAATCGAACAGAACCAACAGAACCGAAGTCAGGAGCGTCTGCGGTCAATTCTTCAACGATATAACCATCATAAGAAGCATTGTTCGTCTTTTTAGCCAAGTCGTCTCCTTGTTTTACACTTAGTTTTTTCTTTTTACCGTTTCCTTGATCGTCTTTAGAGATCACTTCGATTTGAGCCTTTATTGCAGTCTTACTTGGTTTGACTTCAATCAGGTTCAGTAACGGTGCCGATGTGGCATTATCGTCATCAACAACAGAGAAAACCTCAATCTTTTTTACCAATCCAAGTTGGTAGGCATCGTAAGGAGCCAGCTGATAGACGAGGTTATAAACATTTTTGTGTGTTGCCGAATATCTCATTCGGAACAGAGAATTAAAATTCTCAAGGGCTTTTTTCGTAGCTTCACCCTCCATGTTTTGAGGTTCATCAAGAATCAAAATAGGATTTGTCTTTTGAATGTAATTGATTGGTTGCTCGCCATGCATTTGATCACGCTCGCTGTACAGAACATTGGAGTCCTTGTTGAAAGCACCGATCGTCATCACCATGATCTCGATATTACTGCTATCCGCAAAATGCTTGACTTGGGAGATGTTCTTGGACTGATATTCGTAGTATCGGTAAGGGGTATTGTTATAAAGATCGGCAAAATGGTCTCTCGTGATATTAAGAGTCTTTATCACACCCTCACGAATAGCGACCGAAGGGACTAAGACTATAAACTTCTTCCAGCCATACTTCCTGTTTAATTCAAAAACGGTTCGTAAATAGACATAGGTCTTACCGGTACCTGTTTCCATTTCAATGGAAAAATCAAGGTCTTCAACAACACCTCCGTTTACTGTTTTATTTTTGTCTTGGACTTTTTTGCAATTAGCCAACATTTCTTCCCTTGAGAGAGTTAAAATATTTGGATAAATACCAAGAAGCCCGTTGCCAGCAATCATCTTGCTGGCATTTTGATCTTGACCCTCAAATAGATCGACAATCGCATTGATTGCGTCTATTTGGAAGTCTTGGTTTGCATCAAATTTAAGCTTCATAACTTTATATTGTTTTTAACTCTAAGTTCAATCCAAGATTGGCCTTGCTCGTATCATCGAGAGCATTATCAAGACAAATGAATGTGTGACCTTTATAATCACGGCCGGTCAATTCTTTAACAGTCTGATCCTCAACCTTGCGATCCAAACAAATGGTTAATGTTCTAATGCCATCAGATACTGTAAAGACATTGTTTTTACCGAGTTTTTGTTCGGTTACATTTGAATTGAAAGACAGACCTTCTTTGACAATGTTTTCGTAAACAATATCAATACCATTCTCATCGTTAAATAATGAGCTTTGTTTTGCTTTTGCGAGATAGGACTCAAACGCCTTTTGATTTTCTTCTTCGCTCTTATCTGGATCAAATTCAAAATTATTTTCCGGATAATTAGATTCACCAAGCTTCAATAATTTGAAACCATCAGAAATATGATTTGTTTTTATCACCCTCCTAATTCTTTCTTCTGCCACCTGAGCAATGGTTCTCATACCTGCTTTATATGCTTCTGTGTCGGAATCAAGGAGTTCTGGTAGTTGAACGAGAATAAATTTCCTATTTTCTGAACTTTCTTTATTAAGTTCCAGCATTGCTTGAGCTGTTGTACCAGAACCAGCGAAAAAGTCGCAGATTAGGTCGTTTTGTTCTGTGGATATCTGCATTAATCTTTTAATAAGATCAACAGGTTTCGGATAGTCAAACATTCTCTTATCTTCAAATAGGTCAGCTAAATTAAAACCGGCTGATTTTGCTGTTCCAAGTCCTTGTAAGATTGATATAGGAGTAGCGTCCTTTTGTTCGTTAATAAAAACTTTCAAAGATGGAACAGAGTCGCCGTTTTTCCCAAAATAAATTCGGTTGTCTGCGACCAATTGATCAAATTCTTCTTTTACAACTCGCCACTGTCTTGTGTATTGCTTACCCGATGGTGTAGTGACTGGGTAATATCGGTCACTTTTTTTGTTAGATTTCTCTTCTGTGTTAGAGATAATACCTTGCTTATAAGGTCCGCGGGGGTCGTTGTCTGGATTAGTGTAGGTGTTCTTATAATTTCTATCTTCTTTATATTTTTTGAAAAATACCTCACTTTTTTGTTTGTATGCTACTAAAACATACTCATGTTCAAGCCTAAACCGGTGAGTAACTTTCATTCTTCCAGAATCATCATCAACCTTATGCCATATCATTGTTTCAACATTCTCCTCGCCAAAAATTTCATCCATCATAATTTTTAGATGATGAACTTCATGGTCATCAATACTTACAAATATCACGCCGTCTCTACGCAATAAATTCCACGCAAGTTTAAGACGAGGATACATCATAGACAACCAATCGCTGTGGTATCTGCCATTAGTGTCCCTGTTTGTTTGAAGTTTATTTCCTTCTGTATCCAGTTGCCCGGTTTGTTCAAGGTAATTTTTTACCGGTGCAACAAAATTGTCTTTATATACAAAATCTGAACCGGTATTATAAGGAGGATCGATGTAAATGAATTTTATTTTTTCAAAATACGCCTTCTGAAGTAATTTCAACACTTCAAGATTGTCTCCTTCTATAAAGATATTTTCGCTTTTATCGAAGTCTACGCTTGATTTTTTATCAGGACGAAGTGTTGAAACACTTGGCACCAATACGCTTTGTATAGCATTGCTTTTACCAGCCCAAGTAAATCCGAATTTTTCAATTCGAGGATCAATGTGATCACCAAGAACGGTTTTGAGGGCGTCCCAATCAATTTTATCCTCAGAAAAAGCTTCAGGGAGTATTTGCCTGAGTTCTTGTAATTTTTCCTCGCTCAAGTTCGAGGATGTAAGATTAACTTTTTTCACTTTATTATTTGCCATATATTTTTTGATAAATTATTCAGGTATATACTCCTGATGACCGCAGTGACAAGCTGTGCCATCATTTGTAGCCATGCTAAAGTACGACCGTTTTGAAACGATAATAAAATCCGCAAAATAAGGGTGGAATGATAAAACTTGGGAGTCTGCCTGTAATGCACGAATGAGCTTCCTATCGGCTTCGTCCGGAGTCGGATCGTTAGAGCCGGGGTGGTTCATTAGTAAAATGAATTTCTTTGCCAAAAACAGAGAGAAGTAATGCCACAACATTTGTGTATCGAAATTCTTGGGAGATGATCCGAGGAAAACTTGATGGCCGAGGAACAAATTTTTGTCATCAAGATAAATTCCAATAATCTTGGAAACATTCTCATTTTCCAAGTCTTTGAGGAATTTATATAAGTCCTCAGGATCACGAACTTGACCTTGAATAGGTAGTTCGACATCAGTCTCGATAATCTCGAATTTCTTCAGATATCTTTTACCTTCTTCGTGTTTGTGTTCCTCTTCTTTATGTTGATCTTTTTTCATAGGCGATTTCCAATTAAAGTTTATATTTTTACATATCTCGTACCACGGCCACGCCCGACACGCTTGACCTTGCCAAGTTCAACCAACCGGTCGAGTGCTTGGCGTACCGTTCCGAGTGCGATATCTGTTGCCTTAACAATCTCGCCCGGTCCTGCTTGTTCAACACTCGTGAGATATTTCCACACCTCGTATTGCTTGGGAGAGAGGGTGTCCTCAATCTTTTCTTCTTCCAGATAAGATAGAGCTTTTACAGCTTGCTCTTTAATAACGGACAAAAAGAAATTAAGCCAAGGCGAAATGGTATCGTGATCAGTTTTGAATGTCTCTTGTGATTTGCGAAGTGCGATATAGTATTCGTCTTTTCTGTGTTCAACAAGTTGCTCGTGTGAGACATACTGAACGAATTGATAGCCTGATCTTAAAAGCAAAAGGTTTGTAAGAACACGAGAAAGACGACCGTTGCCATCTTCAAACGGGTGAATCTTCAAAAACTCAACAACAAAGTTTGCGATGATTAAGAGATTGTGGAATCTGTTCTTCTCAAAAGCATCATTTGTCCATTCAACGAGTTCTTGCATTTCCTTGCCAGTAAGAAAAGCTGGCGTGGTCTCAAACATTATCTTTGCAATATTTCCATCCGGTCCAAGAACACCGACAGTGTTCTCCTTCTTTTTGTAACCACCACGATGAGTATCGTCTTTTGTGGAATATTTAAGAAGTTGATTGTGAAGTGAAGTGATCAAACTTTCTCTGAGTGGCAAATCCTGATAACTGTCGAAAACATTTTGAAGTGTTTCCAAATATCCCTGAACTTCTTGGGAGTCACGATCCGCAAACTTAGAAATTGCGAGACCTCGCATAACTTTCTCGACTTCCTCATCGGTCAATCTTGCACCCTCAATACGAGTAGAAGCACCAGCGGAAGTGATCAAGGTAGACTTTCGGAGATTGGTAATAGCTTGCGGAGTCATTCGAAGTCCGGACTTAAACTCACCTCGAATTCCGTCAATCTCAGCCAAAATTGCTACGATATGTGGATCGAGATTTTTTATTCGATGATCAAATTTGTTAAAAGTGTTGTCCATAGACATAGGCTTGATTAATAATTTTAACGCTATAGTTTATATAGTTGATTATAACGGATTACAGCGTTAAAAACAAATCTCGACAGTTCATAATTAACGCTATATACCATATAGTGGATTATAACGGATTATAGCGGTAAATACAAGTCCTGCCACCTGTGTGCAATATTGGCCAATAATCCCAAGGTTTCTGCAAAATATCGGTTTTTCTGCTAAAATAGCCTAACAACTGAATAAGACCTAAACCCGGTTAAGGGCATGGTCGCAAAACCATCCAAGAAAAAGCCTCGCAAAGGACTTTTTGCGTTTTGCATACGCAAAGATGGTTTTGCGAGGTTTTTATTTAATCGTGCAACCAAAACCAATACTGGTTTTTGAGGTCTTCCGAAAGTTGGTGGGCGTTGGCATGGGATAACACACCCAAGTACGATCGCAAAGATTGAGAAAGTGCGTCCTCGCTGATTGTTCCGCTTCTGAACATGGCGATGCGTTCTTTCATTTTGCGAAATATCCTCCGCTTTGTTCTTGCCCTTACAAGGCGGTGGTACGGCAAGGCGACATACCCCAAAAAGTCGACGCCCTGATGACAAGCCCGAATCGATATCTTATTGGGATGGAGCGAAAGTTGTAACTTTCCACCCAGAAATTCCTTGATAGGTTCAAGGATATTTTCAAGGTACGCTCTGTCGGTCGAGACAATAACGAAATCGTCGGTGTATCGAGCGTAATTGCGAACCTTGAGTTTATGCTTCACGAATTGATCGAATTCGTTCATGTAGATGTTGGCGAAAAGCTGAGAAGTCAGATTGCCGATAGGCAGACCTTGTCTGTCAAACAAATTTGTCTGTCCGGCGGAATAACTGCATATCACTTCTTCAAGCAACCACATGACATCTCGATCGGTTATTCTCTTGTCCAATATCGAAATCAAAGTCCGATGGTCTATGCTGTCAAAAAATTTCCTGACATCGCATTTCAATGCGAAACAAGGACGGGTAAAATTCCTGCTTTCTTTCCTGATCATTATTTCGACAGCCAATACGCCTTTGTGCGATCCTTTGCCCACCCGGCAGGAAAAGGAATTGGAGATAAAAGTTTTGTCATAAAGCGGATTGAGAATTCGGAAAACCGCATGATGCAAAATACGGTCTCGCACGGATGCTTTGTGAACATGGCGAACCTTCGGATCGTAAATGTAAAATCCGGTATATGGCGCATGAATATACCTTTTGCCCTTTAAATCACGGCAAAGAGCGAATAAATTCCGTTCAAGGTCGAATTCAAAAGCTTGGACATCCGCCTTCTTGCGTTTGTCGCTTTTGAATTCTTCCCACGAAACAAAAACATTGGGGATTGAAATTATTTTCTCAAACAAATTCTTATAAACCTTCATAACAAAAATATGAACGACTTTGATATTCCCATTTTCAAGAAAAGCTATGACCTTTACAAAACATTCAACGAATATCGCAAACTTGTTCCCAAGCAAGACCGTTTTACGGTCTTTGAGAGATCAGAATGCGCGATATTGGATGTTTTGGAGAGCATCATGCAAGCAAGCGGAGAGCAGAAAAAGGAAAAATTGCCAACGCTTGAGAGAGCCAGCCTCAAACTCAACATGTTGAGAGTCTTCATTCGACTGATGAAAGACACAAAAGCCATCGACGCTAAAAAGTACATGATACTGGAAAGCGTAGTGGACGAGATTGGACGAATGTTGGGAGGATGGATTCGCTCGGTGAAAGCCGAGTAAGAGAAAGGGTACCCGTAGAGGGTACCCTTTCTTAGTTGAAGGAGTGACTTCGAGACAAGCCCGGAAGCCGAACCGTAGTTGTCGTTGGCATTGTCGACCCAGTTGGTGTCGAACTTGACATTGTCGTCGTTGAACTTGAAGTACGGGGACTTCGAGAAGTCGCCATCGGCATCCGGAATTTTGCTTTTGTCCGTCCTTGTCACCAGACTTCGAGCTTTACTTCCCGTTGGCAACGGAACTATATGCTCTCAATCCTGAATTTGATTTGACGGTATCCTGTAACGGAACCCGTTCTGAACAAAAGCAAGCAGTATCTCCTCAACGCAACACACTCTTGGAAACCGTGATCTCCAAGACTCCGGTTGTTTCTCTTGACGAGAGAGTTCGGCGCCGGCAATCCGTAAACGGCCGTACATTAGCCTATGCTCAACGGTTATTATACCCGAAAAGACGAATTGGCTCAAACTATTGACAAATAAGCGGATATTTGCTAAACTTACTTGAAGTAAAAATGTTCTTTTAAAAGGCTTAAAATAGCGATTTTGCGAGGTGAGCGTATTGGATATAAACGGTCTTTGTATCCAGCACGCTCGCCTCACAATGAGGCAAGACGCTTGTCCGGAGCGGTTCCGGCATCAAATCATAGGAGGATGACGCCATGAAAGCGATCACCAACATCACCGAAGGACAGAAAAAGCAGTATCTCAGATTCGTCGAGGATGCCGCCGAGCGTGCGCTCAAAGAAACGGGTCTCGACAAGGATGGGCTTCAGAAGCTCATCGAAAACGGCGACGAATTCCAGTCGCGCATCGTGACGGCAGTCCGGGAGCTCTCCGTGAGCAACCAGTACGCCGACGAGGAAACGGAGTCCAGCTACGGATACCTGTCGGGCTACAAGCCCAAGGGTATCACCGAGCAGACCAACATCCTGCGTCAGCTCTTCCCGGGCGTCGGTTTCGCCGATGAAAAACTGGCCGAGGGTCAGCTTCCCCCGAACGCCGAAGGATGGTTCGCCATTCCCCGGTGGGAGAAGATCGCCCCGACCTACGGCGAAGCGGTGCAGAAGGTGCTCGACCTGATCAAGCAGACCCGAAACGGTGCGTTCTACAACTACCGTGACGGTCAGCTCGGTCCGCAGTACCTGCGTCAGTCGCAGAAGTCGGCCAAGGCATTCCAGAAGCTCGGCGACGAGCAGAAGGATCATGACATTCTCGTCGTTCCGGCTCAGTTCGGTCTCCGTCACAGGGGCCGTTCGGTTCGCCGGGCACGCGAAGTCATGAACGCCAACGAGTTCGGTCTCGGGGCTTTCGCCGTCGGTATCATGATCCTGACCCATCCGGAACGGCTCATGAACTACGACGATCTCTGGATCGACTGCGCCGGCGACGAGTTCGCACCCGATGCCGATGGCGACTTCTCGTGGTCCCCGTTCTTCGAGTTCAGCGACGGCGTTGTCGGGTTCGTCACCTTCTGGGTCGACATTGCCTGCGGCAGCTTCGGTTCGGCTTCCGGGCTTGTCTCGCAGTAGTGATCCTTGAGTGCTTGAATTCTTGGATCTTTTGACTCCTTGTCATTTGATCCTTGAATTCCGCCGAAGGCGGTCGCTACAAAATTCCAAAGGGGTTATCCACAGCAATGCGGATAACCCCTTCTTCATTTCTAAAATAAATTCAGTCTGGTCTTTTTTAGCGTTTTATATTAAAATAATAAATAACAATTTAATCGCCTAAACTTATCGCATTGCGGTAGGCATGGCCAAAATCCATCCAAGATATAGAACCCGTCATCAGGGATCCTTGGATGGTCGTATGGGGAAACCCGTGCGTTGAGACCGAAAGGTTTCTACTCTTGGTGGCGGGCTTTATGCAAAATGATCCCCGTTCGAGAGTAAAAAAATTATGCACAGAAAAAACTATTGTGCTGTTTTTTGGAAAGTAGTATAATGCAATTAACAATCAAATAGAGTTATGCCTTACGAGGCATCCTGAAAGGAATTCCAAGTTTAAGAGCTTGCGATTAATTATCACATTTTGTGGTAGTCGATCGCGAGCTCTTTTTGTTTGTTACCAGCTCTCTGCCACGCCCAATAACGGTCGACATCCAATCTTGTTAATCGACCTCACACTACTCGAGCTCAAGGGTTCGGGTAAATAAAAATATACAAGGGATGTGGGCGTGCCAGAGATTTGAGATTTAAAAAATATATGTTTAGCAAATTTCAAGCATTGCCGAGTTACTTCGGCGGAAAAAGAAAATTGGTCAAGCACATTTTTAAACCGATTAAAAAGACCGAGGGAATTTTTATTGATGCGTTCTTGGGAGGCGGATCAGTCAGTCTCTACGCCAAGGCCAAAGGATACAAAGTTATAAGCAATGACATTGCCTTCCGATCAGTAATTATTGGTCGAGCGATCATTGCCAACAATTCGGTAAAACTTGAATCCGAGGATTTGGCCAGACTATTTTTTGAAACTAAGCACGACAGCTTTATAAAAAAGAATTATTGCCCGAAAGTATTCACCACCAAAATCGCCGACTTTTTAGATAACGCCTTCGCTTCCGCCAACAAGGTGGAAAATGATACTAAACGATACCTTTTGTTGCATTTATTGATCAAGTTTATTTTATCCTGCCGACAATTCGGCAAATTTACACATACCCGGGACACGCTGGACTTGGAAGCCCGAAAATGGGAGTGGCCTCTTCGGTCCAAATCACACGCCCCAAAAAATTTGCGGATGATACAGAATCCGATGATGACCTTAGAAAAACTGAAAGACGAAATAAACCACGGCATCTTTGACAACCACCAAGACAACGAAATACACCAAAAAGATGTTTTTGATTTTTTGAAAGATGTCAAAGGCGATGTCGTGTACTTTGACCCTCCATATCCCGGATCTTCCGCTTATGAAGTGGAATACGGAATCTTGGACAACATACTCGCCAATAAGAAGCTGGATAACAAGCCGAGCGACTTCTCCAACAAAGATGCCGATGAATTTTTAGAAAAGATGTTTGAGTCCGCCAAGCATATACCGCAGTGGATAATCTCGCTTGGCCAAAACAAAGAGGATGTGGGAGTGAAGCCGGAAAAGCTTTTGGCGATGGTGCAAAAGCACCGTAAAGCCGAAGTGCAGATGCTTGATCACAAATGGAGCGTGGCCAACGCCGGAGGTCGAAACCAAAGCAACAACATCGAATACATGATCGTAACTTTATGAAAAAAGAAAAAACCGAAATCAAAATAGTGAAAATAAAAGAGTGCGTTCCGAACTGGTGGAATCCAAACGAAATGAACGCTCGCCAATTTACTTCG
>MWBE01000052.1 GCA_002068915.1 Parcubacteria group bacterium ADurb.Bin326 | reverse complement strand
ATTAAATTTAGAGATGAAAAAGTGTATCTCGGAAATATGGATCACGAAATGGGATATTTCCTAGATAACTGGTGTTTAATCAAGTAGTAGGGAAAGAGGTGTTAAATGATCACAGGAATTCTAATCGGGTTATCCGCCGCTATTCTTATATTTGCTTTATTATATTTTATAATTTTTAGAAGACAACCGAACACAAAAGAATCAATTGAACAAAACATTAAAGAGATAATGAGTACCGTTGTTAAAGATTTAGTGTCTACCTCAAGGGAAGAACTTGGGGCTGAGAAAAAAGATATTTCAGAGCTTATCAACAAAGATTTAAAGCAAAATACTGATTCATTCAAGGAGATCACTCAGTCTCTAAAGCAAGAAATTGATAAACGCCAGGAGGAAATTAGAAAATTAGAGGAGGATAGAAATAAAAAATATGGCGAAATTAGTCAAGCACTAGTAGATTACAAGCAACTTACAGAAGAATTGCGTGGTAATACAAATGAACTCAAGAGGATTCTAGCCAATAATCAAACTAGAGGTCAATGGGGTGAATTGCAAGCAGAAAAAATATTGGAACATGCTGGTATGATTGAGGGCCAGCATTTCGTGAAACAAAAACAAATTGCGGACAATACTTCTCTGAAACCAGATTTTACTGTTTTCTTGACCAATAAGATGGAGCTTTATGTCGATGTGAAATTTCCTTTACAATCACTTCAGTTGGCAATAGAGGCTGATGAAAAAAGTCAAAAAGACCAACACTTTAAGCAATTCAGAAATGACCTTAAGGCAAGGATTGTTGAGACAGGAAAATATGTTATTGATAAGCCTCAAAGTGTTGACTATGTAATTCTGTTTGTTCCATCGGAAAGCGTTTTTTCGTTGATCAACAAATATTATAGCGATATTATTGATTCTTGTTTTAGCCAAAAGGTTATTTTGGCTGGTCCTTATTCATTTTTTGCCATTGTCAGAACAATACAAGAATCATATATTCATTTCTATTATGAACAAAATTTGCAAGAAATCTTATCTCATCTAAAAGGTTTACTTAAGAATTTTGAGCGTTTCAAGGGAGAATTTGCAGATGTCGGTAGTGCCATAGAAGCAACCCAAAAGAAATTTAATCAAATAACCCACACTCGGTACAAACAAATTGATTTATCTACCAAGAAAATTAATGAATATCAAATTGGTCAAGGCGAGGATGACTCTTTATTGATAGAGCCGACAAAAGAGGAAGTAGAAAAAATTCTTTAGCAGTCCATACCAATTCACAGATTTCAACCCACATTCTAATATGAGATTGAATTTATTCAATGAGGTTGTCCTTCCGCTAGTCTACTAACTATAAGAACAGAACTGAACAAGTCAAGGTCGGTTCTTTTTTTTGATTAAAATTAATTAAGGTAGGACTCCACCTTGACAGGTTCAGCGTGTTGTTCTTTCCCTCCTACTAGAAGCGGAAGGTCGATCTGCTTTTTTCAGAGTTAAATTAATAAGAATAGGAGGAGAGAATGGACGCAATAATGAATGATGTAAAAGTTCAGAGGATTGCATTATTAAACGATGCTTTCCGTAAATCAGGTTTTGGGGTTGTGCTTACTTGTGGAGTTCAGTCGGTTCATGACTTGCAGGTATTACTAAAAGCAGTCAGAGAGTTTAACAGTTTTGATGAGAATAACGACCCATACGGCGAGAGAGATTTTGGCCGAATTAATTGGTTCGGCGATAAAGTGTTTTGGAAGATAGATTACTACAATCGCTCAATGGACGCTTGGGAGGATCCGCTTTCACCAAACTGCCAAAGAGTATTAACAGTTATGCTTGCAGATGAGTATTAGAGAGGATTAAGGCTCTCGGAGTCAGCTATTGATTCCGGGGGCCTTTTTTTGTAGCAGAATTATCGTGATCTCTTTTTACCTGTTCAGAATATTCCTCTTCTTTCAACCATGACCAAAATTTGTTTTTCAGTTTTTGCTCCAATTCGTAACAATTTGCATGAGAGAATACACCCAAGTATGAGTTGAGCGATTGAAAAAGTGTTTTCTCGTTGATTAAGCCGGTTTTAAATTCTCGAACTCTTATTTTGAGCTTTTTGAATATTCTACTCTTGGTTTTGGTCCGAACTAAACGATGGTGTGGCAAGACTACATAGCCGAGAAAGTCAGCTCCTTGTTGATATTTTCGGATTGTAACTTTTTCCGGATGAAGTTTGAGTTTTAAATTTTCATGGAGAAACGATTCTATTTTCGGCAACAAGTTTTCTAAATATTCGCGATTATCGGCGACAATGATAAAATCATCGGTGTAACGACAATAATGTTTAACTTTAAGTTTATGTTTCACAAACTGGTCAAAATAATTCATATACACATTAGCAAAGAGCTGACTGGTTAAATTTCCAATGGGAATACCTACCCCAAAGCAGCCGAAGGTTGCAGCTCTCTCTCTCTCTCTCTCTCGATTTTCGACTCGAAAATCGAATAACTGTAATTGAGGATGATAATTAGTTTTTGAGCCAAAACTGATGATGATCTCTTGGAGTAAGGCCAACACATCGGGGTCATCAATCTTTCGCTCAAGAATCGTAGTAAGTATTCGGTGATCAACCGAGCTGAAAAACTTTTTGATGTCGCATTTGAGGACAAAGCAAGCACCTGTATAGTTTTTACTGGTTTTTCTAATAAATGTATTTAACCGATCAACGGCCTTATGAGTGCCTTTGTCGATTCTGCAGGAGTAAGAATCGCAAATGAATGACGAGTCAAATATCGGATAAAGTACATGATAAATAGCGTGATGAACAATTCTGTCTCTGACTTTTGCTTTATGCACAAGCCGTAACTTTGGATCAGTGATGTAAAATGCGCTATACTCCGAATGGCGATAGGTTTTATTTTTTAACTCCCCGTGTAAAGAAAATAAATTAGCTTCGATCTTTTGCTCGTATAGGGCAACGTCATATTTGCTGCGCTTACCACGTCTAAATTCATACCAGCTAGTAAACAGGTTTTCTAAACTAATAATTTTATTAAAGAGGCCACCATGCATAACGAAGTTCCTTTGTTACAAAAAGCTTATGATTTTTATAGGGCTTATTATGAAACTGTTGACCATTTTTCTAAAAAGTCGAGGATTGCTTTATCGGTTAAAATCGAAGATTCGATTCTTGATTTAATTCAACTTATCTCCAACGCGAGTTTCGCTAGCCAAGTCGATAAGGCAAAAATTCTGAATGAAGCATCTTGTCGCGTAGACTTCTTAAAGCTTCTTTTTAGACTATGCTACGAGCTTCGAATTATTGATCAAAAAAAGTATTTTTTCTTTGAAGAGAAAATCCTGGAAATAGGAAAAATGATTGGCGGGTGGATGAAAAGCACTAGCCACTCCTGATTAAGAAGTGGCTAGTTGAGACTCCCAGGGGACGGACAGCCCTGTTGTTCCAGTGATTGTCGACGTCGTTGTAGTTGACGTTCGCAAGGCCACCGTTGTCGGAATTGCCACCGTTGAGGCGGTTCGACTCACCCTCGATAGTTATCTACTCCCATCTTTGACACCACACCTTGATTTCTCTCGGAGCTGTATTTTATTTCGGAGCAGTCTTCCGACATCTCCATTAGGAGCAGATAAGGAGTATCTTACCTTATTACCAAGCACTTGTGAGCCTTAGCCACCAAGTTTAATTGGAAATAAAGAAAACTGACGATCTCCTAAGCCGTGACCGAGAAGAATACGTTAGCTTCAGTGTTGATTATATAGATATTTGGAGAAAAGAAAATGGACGGGCTGCTACGCAGCCCGTCCAAGGGTACAAATTCCAGGAAACACCAAGGACCAAGACCCTAAGGGAGCAATACTCCCAGGGGACGGACAGCCCTGCGGTTCCAGTGAGCGTCGACGTCGTTGTAGAAGACGTTCGCAAGGCCACCGTCGCCGGAATAGCCACCGTGGAGGCGGTTCGACTCACCCTCGAAGAACTCCTCGTACCAGACCCAGGTATTGGTCTGGCCGTCCTTCTTGCGTGGCATCCGCTTGTACATCTGCGGTATGCAGTTGGCCTCGATGGTCATCTCCAGGCGGAAGGCGACATCCTTGAACACCGGAAGCGCTTCGAGAGCCGGGCGGACATGCTCATCCCACTCTCGGCTTGAGACGCCGAAGCGACTCGATTGCTCGCCGTACTCATAGCGAGCGATCTTACCCTCGTTGCGAAGGGCCTCGATCAGTGTGCCGAGGAGCAGGTCGGGGACGGGACCGAACGATTGCCGTCCACCATCGTACGCAGGCTTGCACCTGGTGTCGATGAGAACGGTGACGCCGTCGAATCCCACTTCCTTGACGATCTCCAGACCGTCGGCGGCATTGCGGCGCATGATGCTTCCGGCCGCTACCTGCTGCCAGAACCAGTCTTCGGGCTTGATCTTCCAGCCACGGAACTTCGAGTCCTGAGTGAGGATCAGCTTGGGCAGGAAGTGAGGCTGTAGGCCGAGGATGGCCCACTGGCCGACACGCTCCTCGCCGTAACGCTCGAGCGTGTTGTGGAACTGGGCGAGGTCGAAGGTTTCGCCGAAGAACGCGCGGTGAGCATCTTCCTCGGACTGAACCAAGCGATCGAGCCAGCCAGTCGGCGAGAGGATCAGGACTCTGTCCAGTAACTCCTTGAGCTTGCCCTTGTTGGCAAGCCAGTAGAGCGCATCTTCTTCGGAGACCCTGTCTGGCAAGTTCTCCACAACTGTTGCTGCAAGCCGTCTTTGCGTCGCGAGCGTGAGGGTGGTCCGATTCATAATCGGGTGTTCCTCCGGTGATTTACCGCTTATAGCGGAGAGGTTTTCCTCCTCAGATGCCCCGCTACAAATGCGGGTTCGCCCTTAAGGCTTAGCTATTTACCTTCGAAAAGCTAAACAATTAAGCCCAAAGGAACATTTATGTATCTTATGCCGAACATTGGGTTATTAACGAGCGTTTAACTTATTATTATACACTTTTGTCTGCAATAGTCAACCATTTTTGGGCTTCGGTAGAAGTTATGAATTTTAATCAACCTAGTACTCATGTTTCCGATTATTTAAACTGTTCCAAACATCGCCGGTTATTCCGGCCTGGCTAACTTTTTCTGTTGTTGCTAAGTGAATAATCGGGTGTGCTTCATCAAACTGGGCTAACTTTCTTTTGGTGTATGTTTTTATGTAATCAAGTAGTTCCTCGCTCGGGCAGATTATTAGTATGGTCGGGAAATCTTTGTCTGTTTCTTCCTCCCATTCTCTGCCCTGAAATGAATAAAGATAATTTTTAATCCTCTGCCGCAAGCGCTCTTTCGGCTGGTGGCTTACGATCTCAACAAAATACTCCTTTTCGTTATCTTCGGCGGTCTGGGTAATGTAGGCATGGGGTTTTAAGGCGAGTAAAAAATCGGCGTATTCGTGGCTGGGATAATCACTTTTGATGAATACTTTGAATTTTACTTTTTTACTGTCTCTGTTTTTTAGGTCCAAATAGATATCGGCGATTAGAAGCGATGATGAAATAAATGATAAGCTTCTGTCCTGCTCGCGGTAATATTTTTGCAA
>MWBE01000051.1 GCA_002068915.1 Parcubacteria group bacterium ADurb.Bin326 | reverse complement strand
GGCTTGCTCAGCCGGAAATTTGAAAGCAATCGCAAAACGCGGCGCCTTGCCGGTATAGCCAAGCGCTGTCTGATACTCCCGCTCATTCACCTTGACCACTATCCCGTCAAGCCAATACGGTTCTTTGTCTTTTTTGTTTTGCCACTTCTGCCAAAAAGCAATCACTTCTTCTATGGTCGGACAAAGAGTATGATGTTTGTTGACCTTAAAACCAAGTTCCGCCAAAAGTTCCAGCTCCGCCTGTTGGGTCGGCGGCAAAGCAAAATCCGCTTGCGCCAAGTCATAAACAAAATTGTCCAACCGCCTTGAGGCAACAACTCTTGGATCAAGTTGGCGAATCGTGCCGGCGGCGACATTGCGCGGATTGGCGTACAAGGGCTCGCCTTTATCTTTTTGTTCTTGGTTTATTTTGTCAAAATTGTCTTTACTTAACCAAATCTCTCCCTCCACTACCACGCTCACCTCTTTTTCCAATTTGAGCGGAATCGCTTCTACAGTTCTGACGTTAGCGGTGACGTCTTCACCCACTCGCCCATTACCACGGGTCGCGGCCGTTTTTAGCAAACCTTTGTCGTAAGTCAACACAATTTTAAAACCATCAATCTTGAGCTCCGCGACATAAGTTGGCACCCGTCCCGAACCAAGCACTTTCTTAATCCGCTTGTCAAAATCACGCATTTCCTCCGGCGAAAAAGCATCGTTAAAAGACCACTGCGGCACCGTATGCTCCACTTTAGAAAATTTATCCAGTGGCTCGCCACCCACGCGCTGGGTTGGCGAATCGGGCGTTACTAAGTCTGGATATTCAGCCTCCAGTTCGGCCAATTCGTGTTTAAGTGAATCAAGCGCCGCCTCACTCATTTCCTCTTGATCCAGGACATGATAAAGATACCGGTGACGATTAATCGTCCGGCGCAAGATATTTATCCGTTCGGCGGCTTCTTTTTTGCTCATCAGGCCCATTATAAGCCTAAAATGATAAATTTTCTATGGTTGTTAGACTAGCGCGCGATTAAACTTATTCTCTCTACTTTGCGTGGGTTAGAGTTATCTAAAGCAAAATTTGAACCAGAAGTTCTTATTACCTTGGCACAAGATTCCTGAAAAGAATCAGAGATAACCTCATCACCGCATCCATCGTAATTACTATTGATATATAAATTATCCAAATTATAATAGACCTTAAAATAAGAAGAACCGCTATCGGCAAAGTTCGTTTTTCCCTCAAAAATATAGATATCACCTCCAACTAATGAACTGTTTAGAGTTATGTTATCGGACAAAAAACCGCATTGGATTTCTTCTGAATCCTTTACTCCTGTTGGAGCTCCTGTCTCATTATCAATCTGCAGAAAGTAGCTGTTTTTGGTAACATAAAAGTCCAAACATTCAGTCATTGACCGACTATTGTAATAAGCTATTTGAGAATTGCGATTAAAAGAAGTCAAAATTAACTGACGTGTTATTATATTTATCAAACTAACTCCGACTATCAAGACTGCGCTAGTCAGGAGAATTGCATAAAGCAAAGCAAAGCCTTTTTTTTGTTGTCTAGATTTTTTCATATTTATTCAGCATAAAGATAAGTGGTATAAGTAATATCGCGATCAGGTAAGAGGCCGGAATTTTGCCAAGCAACAGTTGAGGTTATTTTTAACTCCTGCCCTTCTTCGTCCCCTACCATGTCATTACTAATTTCTTCTATTATCACGTAACGCTGAAAAATTGTGTTTTCACCCTCATTACCGTAATAATTACTGGGGCTTAATTTAACAACGCAATCTGCTGGATCATTCTCTTGGATTAAAGATTCGTCAACCCCTTCTTTGGTTCCATCAACGCAAAAAAGTCCGGTTGATAAACTACTTTCCGTGGCATTAAAAAAAGTAACAACTTCCAATCCTTCCTGAGCCAAATAATTGGCAGTAATTTCATTTCTTAAATAAACACTGTCTCGAAGAGCTGTTGCCAAAAGTGATAATGGTCCCACAACCGCGATCAAGAGGATTGTAATAGCCACCAAGGACTCTACCATTGTAAATCCTTTCTCATCTTTTTTTGTTTTTTTTGTTTGGTAAAACATCACTATTTATTATTCAGGATCAGAAGTCCGTTGCGTAGCGGTTGTCTGAACCATAAATTCGGTTGTTTGATTAGGTCGACTAGTAGCCTTGCCCTTTATCATTATCAACACCTTGGCAATCGCATTATTTCCTTCATCTATCTCGGTAACATTAAAATTCAAAGTATCTATCTCTATTCCTGGTGAAAGCATATCTTTGACATCTGAACTAGATTCGTTACAAGGACAATTTGCTTTGCACTTAAGAAGGGTTTGTCTCCCGCCGTATTCACCCTGTGAATAACAATATGGATCAGGATTGCCAAGCTCTTTAAATCTAAGGCCACTATCACCCTCTCTCTTAATACCAACCCCACCCCTAATTTCCAGATTCATTTTTTCTATGGCAAAGTTTAGGTTGTCCATCAAAAGGCGCATCGCTTGGGCTTTCTTGTAAGCGGCCGAAAGTTGAATCAAGACACCACTCACAATCAAGGCTACAATTACAAAAATAGACACCGAGACCATCATCTCTATCAAGGTAAAGCCCTTGGACTTATTCAGGGCACGGCTTTTGTTTTTTTTATTAAAAATTTTTTTCATATTAACTACAATCATCGACGGTTATTTGTCCGCTTGAATAAATATAGGCACATCGAAATTCTTCATTCCGCAAAGATTTTATTTTTATCCTAATAAAACTTTCATTCACAGTAGAACCAAAATCATTATAAAAAGTCGGTTCCAAAGTGCTCATTGTGTCAACTTGGTAATTAGTCGGGGTGTACATTGAATAGATTGCCCCAAGCGGATTATTATTAACACCAAAGAGTTCTAGTGTGTAACCGTCCAGGGAGCAAGTCTCTATTTCACTGTCGTTTGAGTCAAATTTATTATGAGGCTCACTGCTATCGGCAAATATTACTATCTTGTTATTGTCTATATTCAAAAAGGCGCCGATTGACTGAATATTAGAATCAACAACCTTAGCTGAAGTACCATAAGTCTGTGCCGCCCGAATACAACCGGCGACCT
>MWBE01000050.1 GCA_002068915.1 Parcubacteria group bacterium ADurb.Bin326 | reverse complement strand
AGATTTTAAACGCTTTTTTCATATGTTTCTAGTTTAGTAACACATGGAGAAAGTGTCTAGTGTTTGGGGTACCTTCCAGGTTTACCACTCGGCAATTTGACAAGTCAGCTTTTGGTAAATATTTACATGAATGAATTTGACCAGTTTGTTAAAAGAAATTTGAAAGCCAAATATTATATAAGATATGCCGATGATTTTTTAATCCTTCATAACAACAAAAAATATCTGGAAGATTTGTTGCCCAAAATTTCAGAATTTTTAGATATTAAGTTGAAACTCAAATTGCATCCCAAAAAAGTTTCTATCAGCACATTGGCATCGGGCGTTGATTATCTTGGCTGGGTACATTTTCACCACCACCGAGTTTTGCGAACAGCGACAAAAAAGAGAATAATGAAAAAATTAAACAAAAGATTTTCGCCAGAGACCAAGGCTTCCTATTTGGGCTTGCTCAGCCACGGCGATACTTACAATTTAAAGCGTAGGTTATTTGATTGAAAAGCTGAAATTCAATTTTCTCACCCCACTTTTCCAAGCATCAAAATTCCAAAGATTCAAAAGGATTAAAAATCAAAAACCCTAAGCTTCAGGAAAAACTTGGCGGAGACGGAAAACAACCACGTCGACAGGACGCCACCTGCCGTCCGGACCCGTCCAGCGGTCGACGAGCCACAGTCCGTCCTCACCGCGCGCGAGGCGGAAAACGTCCGCATTACCACCGGAATCGGAAATTGGCTTCATTGCGATACTAAACCATTCATTCATGGGCTGGTTAAGGTATTGCTTTCGCAGTTGCGGGCCGGTCTCGGCCGGGCAGAGTTCCAGGCCAAGCTCTTCGGCTTTCTCAAATATTTCTTTGGTGGTTGCGCCACTAGAAAAACCCAGGTCTTGGACTTTTAAGCGGATAAGGGTTAGATTTTCTTTTTCTTGGGAAACGGTAAAATCAGCATTTTTTAACATGCTCTCAGCATAAGGAGAAATCTTGAATTGAGTTTTCATTTCTTCAATCAAGTCTTCCTTGCTCTGTCCGCCGATGGTTGCTTCTATCTGCCTGATTTTGCCCTCTGGGAAAGCAGTATAAATATGTTCCAAGTTCAGTTGGAAGATATTGGGAAACAAGGGGCCGATATAGGCTTTAGTGTTTTTGTTGATGTCGTTCTGGTTGTAGGCAATTTCTTCTTTTTGGCAATCTAGGACTATTGGCGCGTCTTCCTCTGGATTCCTTTGGTCTCTAAGTTCCTTGATTCGCGGGTCTTTTTGATAGCCGAAGCCTTCAATGGGTGAATCTATTTCATACAAGAATATCAGGTCGTCTTTGGCAAGTTCTTGGCCTTTGGCCATTTTCTCGCCAATAGTTGTAAGTCTCTTCATATCAGCCGAGGCCTTTTGGTATCTTTCGCCTTCCTGGCCAAAATCACTAAGCTTTTTTTCTAAGACAGGGGCGATATACGGGTCAAAATTCTGATCGCCCGCGATGCCTCGCACTTCGGCAATCTTGCTTTCTCCCTCCATACGGATAGCGATTCGAGGAATGCTCGGTTTTTCCGGCTCATCGTTCTGGCCGTAGGAATAATAGACATAGAAGTCACCACCCTCGAGCTGGGTTCTGGCGGTATCAGGGTTGGCCGTACACCACTCTAAAGGGTGGCCCTCCAAAGATTCCACTAATTTATCAGGTCTTGATCCTTGGTCATATTTGATCCATTTGCCTTGGATATTTTTAAGCCCTTCGGTGGAATACTCGGGCATTTCAATCAGGAATTGGCTGTAGATTTTAGAGAAGTTTTCAGTGGAAAGCAACGCTTGGAATTCTTTGTCATCCAGTTTAACACTCTTATTCTCTATTGGCCCTCGTTCTTGTTTAGTTTTTTGCTTTTCCCTGGCTCTCTCTTCAATTACCCCAATGGTCATGGCCAGTGCCCTGGGATTTAAGGGCGGGAAAGGCGAAACCGTATCTTTGGTTCTTTTTTGGAATCTGGCGAATTCCTGTCCATCCTCGTCCTCTTTCTTTTCCAATTTTCCCATCTTAGTCATCGAGGTGAAGGCCCAGTATTTGGCCCACATCGGATAAACATCGGCATCGGGCGATGTCAGATAGTCTAGCCACTTGTCCAGGCTCTTTTCCTGGTCAGAAATCAAAACCTGTTCGGCTTGTTCTTTGACTTCGTCGGGAATGATAATCTTGCCATCCTTGTCTTTTTCAAAGTCTCCGCCACGGCCTTCGCTGACAATTATCTTCCTCTGCAAGTCCCAATAGCTTTCGGGAATATTATCGGGTTTGATGACGTATTGCTTGTGGTATGATCGCTTGATACGTTCCAAGACTTCCGGCTGGTCACGATGTCCGGTGTGCGTTCTTTCTAGCAATTCCAGCCAATCGGCAATCTTTTCGGCCGGCTTAGGCGATATTTCTTCGCCTTTTATTTTTTTCCTAGCCTGCTCATGCTCCACGGGCTGAGAAATATGAAGTTCTGGTGTTTGCTGGTGTAAAAATTGTTCGCCGAAACGTTCTGGCATATTGTTGATAACTTAGATTATTGCCTTCATTTTAGCCTAAAACAAAAGATTTTACAATTTAGCCAAGTTCCGCTTCTTGGATTTGTGGATTAAATTAGGTAAGATGAGGTCAAGGATTTGCGGGTGTACTAAATACGCAGAAAGAAAAAACCCGCACCATGGCGGGTTTTTATAATAATTAATCGCAATGTGGTAGCTCCTAATAGTCATTATAATCCGAGCATACTTGTCTTGTAGATATCCGAATAATAAAATGATATAATTCAATCAGTAAAATAATCAAAAATATGGCAGAAAATAACAAAAACCTGATTTTTAAATCTGAGATGGAAGAGGCATTGATTGAGCTTTATATGAAGTCTCCGGCAATGGATGATAAGGAGCTTTATAATTTTGTCTTGGATAAAATAGTCCAGTTGACGCAGAGCAGTATCGGGTTTTTTCACTTAGTTTCTGACGATCAAAAAACCGTTTATCTTACAACTTGGAATGGCGAGGCAATGGATAGTTGCAAGGCCCCTAAAATTGGACATTATCCATTGACAGAAGCCGGCAATTGGGTTGATTGTGTTAGGCAAAAGAAACCAATTATTTATAATGATTTTCCAAATTCCCCCAATCAAAAAGGGATGCCCCAAGGCTATGTCAGTTTAAAAAGATTTATGAGTATACCGGTAATTGAAGACGATAAAGTCAGAATTATTTTTGGCGTCGGCAATAAACCAGAGGATTATACTGAAAATGACACAACTAAAATACAAATATTTGCCAACACATTACAAAATATAATCAAACAGAGAAGCGCTCAGAATGAATTGAAAGAGAAGATTCAGGAACTGGAAAGAATGAATAAATTCATGACCGGTCGTGAATTAAAAATGGTAAAACTTAAAGAAGAGATAGAAAAGCTTAATAAGCAACTGGGTAAAAAATAATAGACAAACAAGCTGGTGGAGTTTTTTGTGATTAATTTAAAAGTTTTAAGAATAAATGTGTAAATCTAAGTTTTGATTAATTATGATACGGGAAGAAAAAAAGAAGGTAATAGTCGCAATGTCGGGCGGAGTGGATTCATCGGTTGCCGCCGCCTTGCTCAAACAGCAAGGCTATGACGTTATTGGTGTTTTTATGCAATTTTGGTATCCATCAGGAAAGAGTTATGGCGAAAATCGCTGTTGTTCTCTGGAATCATACAATGAGGCGCGCGCCGTGGCTGCCACGCTAGATATCCCAATTCACAAAGTTAACTTTGGTCGCCAGTTCAAAAAAATGATCGTTGATGAATTTTTAATTGAACATAAAAGCGGTCGTACACCCAACCCTTGCGTTGCTTGCAACAAATTTGTGAAATTTGATTTACTGCTTAAATACGCCAAGACTGTTTTTGACGCAGAATATTTAGCGACGGGCCATTACGTTAAACTAACTCAGGATAAATCTGGATACAAGTTATCACGACCCAAGGACAGAGCCAAAGATCAGACTTATTTCCTTTATAATCTTAAACAAGAACAGTTGAAGTACCTGCTTTTTCCTTTGGCTAATTACGAAAAGGAAC
This sequence comes from Parcubacteria group bacterium ADurb.Bin326, assembly GCA_002068915.1. Taxonomy (GTDB): domain Bacteria; phylum Patescibacteriota; class Patescibacteriia; order 2-01-FULL-39-33; family 2-01-FULL-39-33; genus CAISTG01. Next base: position 6,526 of record MWBE01000050.1, on the reverse strand, counting down.
AAGTGAGGAAGTTGGCCAAGAAATTAAAATTGGCAATTCATGCTAAGCCGGATAGCCAGGAAATTTGTTTTGTTGGCCACAGCAGGGAAGACTTCCTTAAACGCTATCTGAAATTAAAGCCGGGAGAAATTATCGATATCAAGGGCGGGGTTTTAGGCAAGCATCGAGGGTTACCACTCTATACAGTTGGTCAGCGTACTGGATTGGGGCTTTCTGGTGGCCCCTGGTATGTGGCGAGAATAGATTTGAAAACCAATCGTTTGGTTGTAACCAAAAACTCCAAAGATAAATTATTAAGTGATCGGGAGGTAATTTTTGATAAAGTAAATTGGCTTAATGGCGGAATAATCAAGTTTCCATTGAAATGTAGCGCGCAAATTAGATATCGGGGTAAAGCCGAGTCGTGTCGGGTGGAAAAATCAGGTAGGCTTTTTAAAGCAATTTTTGATAAACCGCAACAAGCAGTGATGGCTGGGCAATCAATTGTTTTTTATCACAAAGACCAATTATTGGGTGGGGGAATAATAGTTTAATTTCTTGCAAAAATGAGCTTTTTATCGTAGAATTAGGTATTATAAAACAATTAAGACAGTATGACAGCCAAAGAATTAAAACAAAAATATTTAGAATTTTTTGAAAAAAACGGCCACACGATTATTGCTGGAGCTCCCCTGGTTCCAGAAAATGATCCTACGGCGTTATTTACTACTGCTGGCATGCATCCGTTAGTGCCTTATTTGCTGGGTGAGAAACATCCTGCCGGCACCCGTTTAACCGATGTTCAGAAATGCATCCGTACCGGAGACATTGATGAGGTGGGTGATAATTGGCATTTGACTTTTTTTGAAATGCTGGGTAATTGGTCACTGGGAGACTATGGCAAAAAGGAGGCAATTGAATTCAGTTTTAATTTCTTAACCAAAGAATTGGAAATCTCTTTGGATAAGCTGGCGGTTACTGTTTTTACTGGAGAAGAGGGGATTCCGCGCGACGAAGAATCAGCGGAAACCTGGAAGTCATTAGGTGTTAAGCCGGAACGCATTGCCTACTTGGGGCGCGAGGATAATTGGTGGGGTCCAGCTGGACAAACAGGACCCTGCGGACCGGATACAGAGATGTTTTATTGGTCTAGTGAGGAAGACGCTCCTGAGGTTTATGATCCCAAAGACAAGAGATGGGTGGAAATTTGGAATGATGTTTTCATGATTTATAACAAGAAGGTAGATGGAACATATGAGCCTTTGGCGCAGAAAAATGTCGACACTGGCATGGGTGTTGAACGCACCGTCGCTACTTTGGCTGGTAAATCCTCAGCTTACGATGTTGACCCTTTATTCAGCATAACCGTTCAGGTTTGTGCTCTTTTTAATACCACCCCAGAAGAACTGGAATTTGAAAACATTAAGCCAGTTCGCATTATTGCCGACCATTTGCGTGCCACCACCTTTATTTTGGCTGACGGAGTTACTCCTTCTAATGTCGAGCAGGGCTATGTTTTACGTCGCTTGATTCGTCGCGCTATTCGTTACGGTAGTGAGTTAGGTATTACAAGTCCTTTTACTCAGCAAGTAGCTGAGGCAGTAATTGATTTGCAGGGCGGATTTTACAAGGAATTGAGAGAGAAACGCGATTTCATTATGGAGGAATTGGCAAAAGAAGAGGAAAAGTTTAATGCCACTCTTGAGAACGGTTTGAAAAAATTTGAAAAATTAAAAGTTGAGGGCAGTAAAGTTTCCGGCAAGGACGTTTTCATTCTTTTTTCCACCTACGGTTTTCCGGTAGAAATTACCCGAGATTTAGCCAAGGAAAATGGTTGGACAATTGATGAAGAAGAATTTGCCAAGGAGTTTGCCCAGCATCAAGATTTGTCTCGTAAGGGCGCGGAACAGAAGTTTAAGGGTGGTTTGGCTGATAATTCAGAAGTTACCACCAGGATGCATACAGCAACTCACTTGATGATAGCGGCTTTACGCAAGGTTTTGGGTGAGCATGTCTATCAGAAAGGCGCCAATATCACAGCAGAAAGAATTCGTTTTGACTTTTCGCATCCGGAAAAAATGACACCGGAGCAGATTAAGCAGGTTGAGGATTTAGTTAATGAACAAATCGAAAAAGCGCATCCAGTTTCTTGTGAGGAATTGACCCTGGAAGAGGCGAAGGAAAGAGGGGCGATGGGTGTTTTTGAAAGCAAATATGGCGAAAAAGTTAAAGTTTATACGGTGGGTGGCGATTCGCAAGTAAAAGATGCCTTTTCTAAGGAAATTTGTGGCGGTCCCCATGTTCAAAATACTTTAGAATTGGGCCATTTTAAGATACTGAAAGAGGAGTCAAGTTCTTCCGGAGTCAGGCGTATCAAGGCAATTTTGGAGTAATTAATTCGATTGAGAAATAACGGCTAAGAAAAAGCCGTTATTTTGTTGATAAATGCCTTGACATTCGCTTATTTTTAAGATAATATTATTACAAACCTGCAAAATATTGACAAAACAATACTTTTTGCTATAATAATCAAAGGTTTGAAAAAAGAATTTTTGTCCAAAATAAGCTAATTTTATGGTAAATAATCGCTTCAAAAGCGATTACCAATAATTTTAGTTTTGGCATAAGTTATAAATAAATAAGTAATGGCTAAAAACCAAGAACCAGCCGCCGATTCCAAAGATTTTTTGGAAATAGACGGTGAAGTGATAGAATCTCTGCCGTCTGCAACCTTTAAGGTTCAATTAGAAAATGGACATGAGATTCTCGCTCATCTTTCCGGAAAAATGAGAATGTTTAATATCCGCTTGTTGCCGGGAGACAGGGTAAAAGTCCAGATGACTCCTTATGATCTGACTAAGGGGCGTATCATTTATCGCTATTAAACCAAAAGTAAACAAGAAACAGTTATGAAAGTAAGAGCATCCGTAAAAAAAATCTGCAAGGATTGCCAAGTTGTCAGGCGCAAAAAGCGTTTGGTGGTTATTTGCAAGAATCCTAAACATAAACAAAGACAAGGTTAATTAAAAGCAATAAATATGGCTGTAAGAATAGCTGGTGTAAACATACCGAACAACAAGAGAGTAGAAATTGCTCTGACTTATATCTATGGCATCGGAAAAACCAGATCTAATAAGATATTATCCAGTTTAAAGATTAATCCGGATATTCGTGTTAATGATTTGAAAGAAGAGCAAGTTAATGCTTTAAGAACTGCAGTAGAGAAGGGTTATGTGGTTGAAGGTGATCTTAGGCGCGAAGTAATGAGTAATGTTAAGCGTTTAAAAGAAATTAAATGTCATCGTGGCATTAGGCATAGCAGGAATTTGCCGGCCAGAGGACAAAGAACCAAGACTAATAGTCGAACTGTCAGAGGCAATGTTAGAAAGACCATGGGATCAGGCAGAAAAGATGCTGGCCAAAAGACCTAATAATTTAGATACGAGCAAATAATATATACTGCAATGTCAGAGGAAATGAACAATATCGCCCAAGAACCGACAGCTGCCGCTGTTGAAACAGTAGTCGCGTCCAAAGAGGCTAAAACTTCCAAAAAAAGGACCAAAAAAGGAGCTGCTGTCAGGCAGGTCGCTACCGGAAGGGCTTACGTCAAGTCGACCTATAACAACACTATAGTTACGTTTACCGATCAGAACGGAAATGTTTTAAGCTGGAGTTCTGCCGGTCAGTGCGGATTTAAGGGTCCTAAAAAGGCTACTCCGTATGCCGCTGCCGTTATAGTTAAAAATGCCGCCGAAAAGGTGAAAAAATACGGACTTAAGGAAGTGTCAGTTTTTGTTAGAGGCGTTGGGGGTGGTCGCGAAGCAGCTGTTAGAGCTTTAAATGCCAACGGTTTTATTGTTTCCGTAATTAAAGATATTACACCTATCCCACACAATGGTTGCCGTGCTCCGAGACCTAGAAGAGTATAAAGATTTAAACTATGTCTACTAAATTTACAGAAAATTCACAGTGTAAAAAGTGTCGCCGTGCCGGCGAGAAGCTTTTTCTTAAGGGAGAAAAATGCAACGGCGCTAAATGCCCGATGATCAAGCGTAATTTTGCTCCTGGAATGCATGGACCGACTCAAAGGGTTGGTAAAAAAACCAACTACGGCAAGCAGCTCATGGAAAAGCAGAAGGCCAAGAGAATGTATGGCTTATTGGAAGTCCAATTTAGAAATTATTTTGATAAGGCTTTGAGCAAGGTTGGTAATACTGGAGAATTATTATTCCGCTTTTTGGAAAGCCGTTTAGATAATGTTGTTTATCGTTTGGGTTATGCTCCATCACGTCGCATGGCCAGACAAATGGTAGGACACGGACATATCAGAGTTGATGGCAAGAAAGTAAATATTCCTTCCTATCAAGTCAAGGTTGGCGAGATAATTTCTTTAAGCGAGAGAGCCATGGGCAAGAAGGGTTTTGCAGAAGTCAAGAATAAACTGGCTAAAGCGGAAAATATCCCGGCCTATTTAAGTCTTGATGCCGCTAAGGCTTCCGGCAAGATGACTAGTCAGCCGAAGTTGGGAGACATTTCAGTAAACGTTGACTGGAGAACTATCGTCGAGTTCTATTCTAAATAAACTTTAAATCAAATTTAAATACCCACATCCGTCATTTAAGACGGAAGGAGGAAAAAGCTATGAAACATATTCCTTTACCAAAAAAGTTCACCGTAGAAGAGTCTGTTGCCGGCAAGAAGGCTAAAGTAGTGATCGAGCCTTGTTTTCCCGGTTACGGCCTGACTTTAGGTAACGCTCTAAGAAGAGCCATGCTGTCTTCTTTGCCTGGCGGAGCCATCACTTCGGCGAAAATTAAGGGTGTTAAGCATGAGTTTTCCACTATTGAGAATGTTCCGGATGATGTTTTAGAAATAGTTCTTAATCTTAAAACCTTACGTTTCAAGGTTTATTCTGATGAGCCAGTAACCCTACATTTGAAAGCTTCTGGCAAGGGAGAGGTAACTGGGGCAGACATTGAAAACAGTGTTGATGCAGAAGTCGTTAATAAAGAAGCGGTAATAACCACTTTAACTGACGATAAGGCCAACCTTGAAATGGAGCTTAATGTCAGCAAGGGAATCGGCTATGTTACTGCCGAAGAACAACTTTCAGGAAAAGGGGAGATTGGCCATATTTTACTAGACTCTATTTTTACTCCGGTAATTAATGTTGGTTTGTCAGTAGAGGCGACTCGCGTAGGTCAAAAAACCGACTACGATCGATTAGTTTTGGATGTTGAAACAGACGGAACTATTTCTCCTGAAGATGCCGTTAAGAAGGCCTCCGAGATTTTGAATAATCAGTTCACTTGGATTATGGAGGGTGGTTCTAGAGAGGTTGAGGAAGTTAATATTGAAGAACCCGTAGCCGTGCCGGAAAGAGCTGAAGAAGATAATTCTGAAGTCGTCTCTAGTTCAACTGAAGAAACCGAAAATGAATCAGCTGAGGAAGAAGGAGAGGAAAAGCCTAAAAAAAGAGGTAGACCGAAGAAATCAGAAGTAGAAGAAGAGTAATTATTATAAAATCCTGACTGCTTAATAAGCAATTAAAGCTGGATAGCAAAAATTAAAGATATGCGACACAATAGAAAAGGAAAAGTTTTAGGAAGAACCAAGGCGCCAAGAGAAGCTCTTATGAGAAGTTTGGCAACTAGTTTTGTGGTTTATGAAAAAATCAAAACCACCAAAGCTAAGGCTAAGTTCCTGAAACCTATCGTAGAAAAGTTGATAACCCTAGGTAAGACCGACACTTTACATAATCGTCGTAAAGCTATGGAGTATTTATACACCGACGGCGCAGTAAAGAAGGTTTTTGAGGTTTTGGGACCAAGGTTTAAAGAGCGCAAAGGCGGATATACTAGAGTTGTTAAGTTGTCTCCCAGAGTTAATGATGCCGCTGAAATGGCTATCTTAGAAGTAGTAGAAAAGTAATATAGTTATGGAAAATATCGAAAGAAAAACTCATCAGATCGATGCTACGGGCAAGCCCCTAGGACGTTTAGCTACTGAAATCGTCATGATTTTGCGTGGCAAAAACAAGCCGTCATTTGATCCGGCAGTAGATGCTGGCGATTATGTCGAAGTAGCTAATTGTGACAAAATTAAGTTTTCTGGTAAGAAACTTGAGCAAAAAGAGTATATCTGGCACACCAATCATCCTGGCGGTTTGAAGCGCAAAAAAGTACGAGATGTTTTTGCTGTAAATCCTGGAGAAGTTTTGAAAGAGGCTGTTTTGGGAATGCTTCCTAAAAACAAGCTTCGCGACAAGATGATTAAAAGATTGAAAACTAAGTAAAAAGCCATGGAAGAAAAAGATCAGAAGACAACAGTCTCTAAGGAAAAGTATTTCTACGGACGCGGCGGACGCAAAAACGCTACCGCTCAGGCTAGAATTTATTTGAAGGGTAAAGGAGAGATAACTGTCAATAACAAGAAATTTGCCGAATATTTTCCCACTAAAGAATTGCAAGAAACTGTTTTGAAGCCATTAGTTTTGACTAATCACGAAAAGACCGTGGATGTTACTTTACGTGCCGTAGGTGGC
>MWBE01000049.1 GCA_002068915.1 Parcubacteria group bacterium ADurb.Bin326 | reverse complement strand
TGTTTTTAGAAATGATCCTTATCCTTTTTGGATTCTTTTTGTTGATCAAGGGCGCTGATTGGCTGGTTGACGGAGCCTCATCCTTGGCCAGGCGTTTAAACGTTTCCGATTTAGTAATTGGTCTTACGGTGGTGGCTTTTGGGACATCGGCCCCTGAGTTAGCTGTTAGCGCCATCAGTAGCTGGTCGGGCAATGCCGACATTGCCATAGCCAATATAGTTGGCAGTAATATTGCCAATGTTTTATTAATTTTGGGGGTTGCCTCCATCATTACTCCTTTAGTGGTTACTAGGGGTACTGTTTGGAAAGAAATTCCTCTAAGCTTATTGGCAGTCGTCTTAGTGGGCATTATGTCGGCTGATGCGATTATCGACGGCACTTCTTTTTCCGCCTTGACTAGGATAGACGGATTAGTATTATTGTCATTTTTTGTAATTTTTATTTACTATACTTTTGGATTGGCTAAAAGCGAAGCCTCTGTTCAAGATGAGCCGGGGAAGCAGGCTAAGGAGGATGCCGGGCTACCAACTAAATTATTTTCTTCTCTGATATTTTTGGCTATCGGTTTGGTTGGAGTTGTTTTGGGTGGCAAATTAGTAGTTGATAATGCCGTCAGCATTGCTCAATTGATGGGCATCAGCGCCTCATTAATTGGCTTGACTATAGTTGCATTGGGCACGTCGTTGCCGGAACTCGTGACTTCAATCGTGGCGGCTCTCAAAAAAAATGCTGATATTGCGGTTGGCAATGTGGTGGGCAGTAATATTTTTAATGCTTTTCTTATTCTGGGAGTAAGCTCCGTCATTAATCCCTTAAATATTTCAATTAGCGGATTATTCGATATTGCTATGGCGATGTTTGCCAGCCTATTGCTTTTTATTTTCATGTTCGTGGGGCGCAAGCGCATTCTGCAAAGATGGCAAGGAGGATTTTTTCTGATTTCTTATTTTGCTTATATGATTTTCTTGGTTTTTAGGGGATAGCAGATTTGGATTGGTTTTATATTAAAAATTTTAAGAAAATAAAGAAGCCGCCCGGAGCGCGATTGCGCCGGGCGGCTTTGTGTGTGCGGAGGAAGGGTGGGGTTAGGCGGCGACTTCTTTTTCGGTCGCGACCACTTCGTCTTCGTCGGAGTAAAACATCTCGACGAGGATGAAGAAGGGGCGGACCAGCAGATCGGCGGAATAGGCCAATCCTATGAAGCCGGCCACCAGAAGGGGTAGTTGCCACAGCGCAACACCCCAAGAACCTTCCCAAGCCGACTTCATGATCAGGGCAATACTCGGTGTGAATAGGTGCTTCATCGAAGCTCGGGCCAGCGCCGCGCCGATGACGGCACAGATAGCCCAAACTATTGCCCAGCCCAGCGGGGGGCGTTCAGCCATCCCTTCCAGTCCGGCGTTTTCGATGAAACCAAGAGTTCCGGGTAGCGGACCCCGGTTGATACCCACGTACAGCGCTCCTGCCATGAGCAGGAAAGCCGGGCCGATCGCAATCGGCAAGACGTCGCCCCAGAACTGGGCGGGCTCCCAGACGTCGTGGGGTAGTCCGGGGATGAAGCTGAAAAGCTTCAGGCCGGAGCCGAAGATGACCAGGCCGGAGCCGACGAAGGCCATGATTTTCCAGATTTCCTTGAGCCGGAGCAGGGCCCTGGTGGTGTTGACGATGTTGCTGACGACGCCGATGATGGCGATGACGATGGTAGCAACCTTCTTCATTGTTTCTTCCTTCCTTGTGACTCTCCGCCTTTCGCGCGGGAGTCGTTGTGAATGTCCATTTCTTGGCACTATGCCAATTATCTAATTATAGCATACTTTTAATATTTTGTCAATAGAAATTAGCTTATTTTATTATATTTTGCCTTATTTTAAACAAAATAAATTAATGGTTAACAGTAGAAAATTGTAAAATCCAGCCAATCTGATAAAATTGGCCTATGGACCTCTTTGACCGAAAACCAAGCGAGATAGGCGAGCGTCAAGCGCCTCTGGCTGATCGCATGCGACCCAATACTTTGGGCGAATTTTTTGGTCAACAGGATTTGGTGGGTGAAGGCAAACTATTACGTCGCCTGATTGAGAGCGATCAAGTGCCCTCGATGATTTTTTGGGGACCACCCGGAACCGGCAAGACGACTTTGGCGCGCATCATCGCCAACTTGACCGGTTCGACTTTTATTTCTTTTTCAGCCGTCACTTTTGGTGTCAGCGAATTGCGCAATGTCGTCAAAGAGGCGAAGGAGAGGTTAAAATTCGAACGCCAGAAAACAATTCTGTTTGTCGATGAAATTCATCGTTGGAGCAAGTCACAGCAGGATGCGCTTCTGCCACACGTCGAGGACGGCACCGTCACCTTGGTGGGCGCCACGACCGAGAATCCGAGTTTCGAAGTCAACTCGGCCTTGCTTTCACGCTCGCGAGTGTTTGTACTCAAACAATTGGAGACAGAAGATATTGTAGCAATACTGTCGGCGGCCGTCCGAGATAAAGAGCGGGGACTGGGACACTTAAAAATTAAAATTGACGAACAAGCTATTGAGCAATTGGCGGGGCTGGCGAGTGGCGATGCGCGTACTGCGCTCAATGTTTTGGAGATCGCTGTTAGAGCGTCAAAACCTCTCAAAAATGGTATAATCAAAGTAGATAAGAAAAGCCTCAAGGAGTCGCTGGCGCGCAACGCGCATTTGTATGACAAATCAGGGGAACAGCATTACAATATTATTTCTGCTTTGCATAAATCTTTGCGGGGTTCTGATGCGGACGCGGCGCTTTACTGGCTGGGCCGAATGATGGCGGCCGGCGAAGACCCGCTCTACATTGCGCGTCGTTTGGTGCGTTTTGCCAGTGAGGATGTGGGGCTGGCCAACTCCCGAGCGCTTGAGCAGGCGGTGGCCGGCTATCAGGCGTGTCATTTTATCGGCATACCAGAGTGTAATGTTATCTTAGCGCAAGTTGTTGTTTATCTGGCGAAGTGTAAGAAGTCCAATGAGCTATACGAGGCAATCAATCAAGTGATGCGTGATGTCAAAGAAACTGCTGATGAGCCGGTGCCGTTGCATCTGCGTAATGCGCCGACCAAGTTGATGAAAGATTTAGGATATAGCAAGGGATACAAATACAGTCCGGATCATAATTATCAGGAGGAGCAGGAGTACTTGCCGGAAAAGCTTAAAGGAAAAAAATATTTGAAATAATTTATGCTAAAAGAAAAATCAGCCGGAGTCATAGTTTTTCGCCGGCATCACGAACAGGGCATCCAGTATCTAGTCATGTATCATCACGGCGAATACTGGAATTTTCCCAAAGGACATATCGAAGAGGGAGAATCGGAAATCGAGGCGGCATTACGGGAATTAGAAGAAGAGGCGGGAGTAACTGGGGTCAAAATCATCGAAGGGTTTAGGGATCAAACTCAGTTTATGTTCAAAGAAAAACATGGACTTAAGGCCGGAGAGTTGATTCGCAAGGATTTTATTATATACCTAGCCGAAGCTGCGCCGGGAACTGACCCGAAAATTTCGCATGAGCACAACGGTTTTGCCTGGATGACTTTGCCGGTGGCCAGCAAATATATTAAGTTTAAAAATCTTAAAGATATTTTAGTTGAAGCCGAAGAACACATCAAATCACTAAAATAATGAAATCTAAATTATTATTTCACATTTGTTGCGCACCTTGCTCAGGATTGCTGTCTCGGCAGTTGAGAGAAAATTATGACATTAGCGTTTATTTTGATAATCCCAATATCTGGCCCTTGGAAGAGTTTCATAAGCGAGCGCAAGAAGCAGAAAAATTTTTTCGCGCCGAGGGAGTGGAATTTATTTTGGCTGACTGGAACCATGACCAGTGGCTGGAGCTAACTCGGGGATTAGAGCAGGAGCCGGAGCGAGGCAAGCGTTGCAAGTTGTGCTACCACCATCGTTTGGAACAAGCCGTTCAATATGCCGTGGCCAATGGCTTCGATTGCTTCACTACCAGCTTGAGTTTTTCTCCTTATAAAGATCAACGCACCATACTCAACTTAGGTCGAGCTTTGAGCAAGAAATATCAAATAGGTTTTATCGATGTTGATTTTCGCGCCGATGACAATTGGCGTCGCGCCCGGGATTTTTCTAATGATCAGGATTTTTATCGCCAAAAATACTGCGGTTGCGAATTTAGTATGAATAATGTTAAAATATAATCAATATGACACCTGATCGCTGGCAACAAATAAAAGGGATGATTTTGGATAATTTTTCGGATGTAGAGGAAACTGCAGAGGAGCTTGAGGCGCCGGAGCGGGGGAGCGCTGAGATTTTGGAGTTCAACGGTCCTCTAGGCAAGATGCGGGTAGAGTATTGGACTAAGCCTTTAGTGCTGGGTAAAAACGTTTCCGGTTCACGTCGTATTGGGTCGCATCATGAAGTGGATTATATTTATTCCGATACCGAAACCGTCAGTACTTTGCTAGCTTATAAATGGGATGATAATCAGAGTGATTGGCTGGAAATTGATCTTAAGAATTCTTTTAATCTCTAAATAATATAAAGGAGCATATGTCACTAAAAAAACTTTTTCATCGTGATAGTTTGTCTACTCCGGCAGGCCAAGGAGTCGTGGCTGGCATCACCGAGGTGGCTTACATCGCATTGGTTGCAGTTTTTATCGCCGGAACCGATTCGATGTTTTCTTCGCCTTCTCCGTGGGGTATGGTTTTTGGAGTTGTCTCAGTACTTTCTCTTTTGGTCATGAGCGTTGCTATCTCCGGCGTCTTGATTTTTGGTTGGCCGGTTCGTTATTTTTGGGAAAATAAATACAAAGAAGCGCTGACTTCTTTTTTGGCTACCATGGCTACTATGTTTGTAATTTTTGCTACTATTTTCTTGATTGCAGTCATTTCAACTTTATAAACTGAAGAAAAATACATGGAAGAAGAACAAATAACCAGTAGTGGCAGTTATGTCAAGGCTGCTACAGTCATAATAATTTCTTTATTGGTGCTTGGCGGGCTGTTGGCCTTTTTGTTTAAATACTATGAGCTTTATTCCCAAGTCAGCAGTAATGTCAACAAAAATCCGATGCAACAGGAGGCAGTTGATCTAACTAAGCTTTCGGCTGATTATTACAGCAAGTCAGGAGAGATAACGTCGGCTTATTTATCTAAGTCGGCGGAGTTTTTGGCTGGCGGTAACTTGTCCGCAGAAACGGAAAAAGCCAGAGACAGTCTGCTTTCTTTGAAGGTTCCGGCAGAGGCTAAGGCCAAACACTTAGCAATGGTTTTGATGTTGGAAGAAATCGATCGTCTAGCTCGAGATAATAATTCAGAAAAGGCCACTCAGAAAATCGAAGATTTTAAGGTTTTAGTTGAAAGCGAAGTTAAAGACTACGACGATTACGATATCAAGCTTACTGATTAACGACCATCAATTTTTGTTATGATTTTTTTGTTGGTAAGGGTCTTGCCTTACATAATACCATTGGTTTATCTAGTCTTATTGAGGGTGATTTTTTATTTTCCTAACCATTGGCTTTGGATTGTTTTGGCTTCTATCGTTTTGTTGTTGTTGTGGTTTGCTTTGCTTAAGAGTCGGGATGCGTCTAAGTCTTTGTTGCCTTCCTTTGTCTATGCTTTGATTTTTTTGATCGCCGGCTTTTCTTATTTGATGATTTTAGAAAATAATTGGATTATTAATGGCTTTTCTATAGGCTGGTCATTTGTATTGTGGCTTTATTTGGAGGCTGTTTTTCATGATTTTTACAAAACAGGAAAAACGTATATTTTGAATTTGCAAAACATCTCTCTTTACTCCAATATTTTGGTGATTTTTTTTCTTTCCGCCTCTTTGTCTAATTTTAGTATTTTCTTGAATTGGCCCAAGGCTTGGATTTTAGTTTTTCTTTTGTTCGTTTATTTTGTCTTGCTTTACTCAGTTTTTTTATTTCAGGGCTGGGAAATTAAAAAAGCTCAGGTTTTTTCGTTTATTCTTTCGTTGGTCATGATAGAGTTTTCCGCCGTTATTATGTTTTTGCCGGCAAGTTTTTATATAACAGCCTCGCTTTCTGCCGGCCTGTATTATTTTCTTTCGGGAATCAGCGTCTTGTGGATGAGGCAAAGTCTTGATAAGATAGCTTTTGCCAAGTATCTGGGCTTTTCCTTATTTTTTGCGGCAATCGTGATGGGTTCGGCTAATTGGCTCTGAAATTAATTAAAATAAAAGTTATGGAATTTAAGAAAATAAAACTGTCGGCAACTTTTTTGCTAATAATAATAGCCATGTTTTTTGGGGCATTGTCCAGTGTTTTAGCCCTGATAATAATCGGCGCCGGAAATTTCAAGATGCCCTTCATTGGTAAGATTAATTATGCCGATTCTAATTTAGGCGGCAATGTAGTTATTGAGCAGCCACGTAACGTGGTTATTGAACAAGATCAGCAACTAACCAGGGTTGAGAACGATTTACTTCCGACGGTTTTCAATATTTACCCGATCAAGAAGGGGACGGATGTCTTATCAAAGGCTTATTTAGAATCGGAAGCGTTGGGACGTGGAATTAACTTGACTGCAGACGGGTGGTTTTTGACTACCTCCGAAGCGGTGAAAGATCTCAAGGCAAATTATTATTTAGTTGGCTATCAAAGCAAAAAATATCAGAGCGAGTATTTCACTGAAGACAAGTCCGCCGGTTTAGTATTTGGTAAGATATCCGGGGCCTCTAATCTTCCGGTAGCGAAATTGGGTTCGGCCAGCGATCTGACTTTGGGGCAAACTTTAGTTTTGATTTCCTCGCGTAACTCCTTAGAATTAGTCAATATTTCTAAAATCGGTTATTCTGCGGGGTCAGCCGCTGATCTTATTCTTTCTTCGGATAAGTTGGAAAAAAGAATTTTTTTGAATAGAACTTTTGATAAATTTGACGAAGGAAGCGTGTTAGCAAACTTGAAAGGAGAGGTGGTGGGCATTGTCTCCGGAGGTAGCGCCATACCGGTTGATTATTTCAGCAAAAACATATCGCAAGTACTAGAAAAAAAACAAGTGGCTAGACCTCTTTTAGGAATTGAATATTTAGACTTGGCTCAAATTGACGGTACCATAGAAATTGCAGATAAAGGAGCTTACGTAGCCAAGGATCCGATCAAAGGCTTTGCTGCCTATGGGTTGGTTAAGAAGGGGGATTTGATCAAGAAGGTCAATGATTACGAACTTAATGCCTTTTTTGGATTAGAGGAGGCCGTTAATAAATATCGTCCGGGAGACAGGGTTGACTTATTGCTGTTAAGGGATGGTAAGGATTTAACAATTCCGATAGTTTTCAAATAGTTGACTGCTTGTAGCAAAAGTTTCTTAATTGGTGTTACTTTGATTTAAAACAATAATAAAAGGAGAGACGCGATTATTCGCGTCTTTCCTGCGTTTCAACAGATGTCACAACAATTTGTCCATCTCCATATCCACTCTCATTATTCCTTGCTTGACGGTTTAGGCAAGGTTGATGAACTTATAAAATTGGCTAAGCAATACGAACAGCCAGCCATGGCCTTGACTGATCATGGCGTCATGTATGGCGCGATTGAATTTTATAAAAAAGCCAAAAAGGCCGGCATCAAGCCAATTATCGGAGTCGAGGCTTATGTGGCGCGACACGGTCACACAGATAAGCGACCCAAAATTGATGAGCGTCCTTATCACTTGGTGCTTTTGGCAAAAAACGAAATAGGTTATCGTAATCTTACCAAGCTTACCACTATCGCTCAGCTCGAGGGTTTTTATTATAAGCCCCGCATCGATTTCGAATTACTTAAGCAATATCACGAAGGACTGATTTGTTCTACGGCCTGCGCTGCCGGCGAATTGGCTCAGCACATTTTGTCTAATGATTTTGTTGCCGCCAAAGAAATGATTGCCAAATACCAAGAATTATTTGGCGCCGACAATTTTTATTTAGAAGTGCAATCTCATCCGCATCACGAAAAACAAAACGTCATCAATGACGGCGTTTTTCAGCTGGCTCGAGAAACAGGCGCTCCAGTGATTGCCACTAATGATGTCCATTATCCCAACAAAGACGATGATTTTGCTCAAGACGTTTTGCTTTGTATTCAAACGAAACGCACTCTGGCTGAAACTGAGCGCATGAGCTACATTGGCTTTGATTTGTCTTTCAAGTCCACTCAAGATATGATTGACGCTTTTGCCGACCATCCGGAAGTGATAGAAAACACCGTCAAAATCGCCGAGGCTTGCAATTTAGAATTAGTTTTGGGTAAAAACGTCCTGCCGTTTTTTCCTTTGCCGGAAGGACTTACTGCCGACAATTACCTTAGGCAATTGAGTGAAGAGGGCTTGATCAAGCGCTTTGGCGAATCAGGAATTAAACCGGAGTTAAAAGAGCGTATGGATTACGAATTATCAGTGATTGAAAAAACCGGTTATGCCGGGTACTTTTTAATTGTTGCCGACTTTATTAACTGGGCCAAAGATAATGGCGTGGTCGTGGGTCCAGGCAGAGGCTCTGCCGCCGGCTCTCTTGTTTCTTTTTTAATAGGCATTACCAACATTGATCCAGTCAAATACGGCTTATACTTTGAGCGCTTTTTGAATCCCGAACGTATCTCCATGCCTGATATCGATACGGACTTCGCTGATTCTCGTCGCGATGATGTGCTTAATTATGTGGCAGAAAAATATGGGCGCGATCATGTGGCCCAGATCATCACTTTCGGTACTATGGCGGCGCGCAATGCCATCCGCGATGTCGGTCGCGTCATGAGCCTGCCTTACAATTATTGTGATCGAGTTGCCAAATTGATTCCCATGGGCATGGATCTTGACGAATCTTGTGAGAAGGTGCCGGAACTCAAAGAAATCCAGCTTGAAGACGATGGCAAAAAACTCTTAGATATTGCTAGGCGCTTGGAAGGAGTGGTGCGTCACGCCTCTACCCACGCTTGTGGCG
>MWBE01000048.1 GCA_002068915.1 Parcubacteria group bacterium ADurb.Bin326 | reverse complement strand
CGGTGCCGAGGAAATTGATTTAAGTGAAATTGGTATTTCTGGAATTTTAGTTGATTGTTTTAAGGCTTGTCGTGATAATTTAAATCCAGAAAAAGTTAGCGATGAATTTTGGAAAAATAAAGTGAGCGATCAAGATTTTCGTCGTGATGTTATCAAGTTATTAATGAAAGGAATTGTGTCTCAGATAACATAGGATATTTAAATATTAGAGTTTAGTGTAGTTATTGGACACCAAAGACGCCATGGACACCATTTTTCTAATCTTTACGGAAAGGCCGAAGGTCAACTATATATTGTACTCGGTTCGTGGGATCAGCAAAATACTCACCTAACTCGTGCATCATAGTTCCAATCGCTTCCCCAATGTGACCCATTTAAAACAGACGGGGTTATTCCGTCTGTTTTTCATTTTAGATTTTAATAATTTTAATGGCTTTACCGTTAGTTAGGGCATCGGCTATTTTTGCGGCAGCAGAATAGTAGATCCGTTGATAAGTGCTGGCTGAGGTATTCATTTGCTCGGCTGCCTGTTGCTGATCAAAATCTTTGATGTGTCTTAAGCGGTAGGCTTCAAGCTCCTCGGTCGTAAGCTCGACAATCTCAAGCTGCCTCATGGGAACTCCTTGAGGTTTGAAATAAGTGATATCAGGATTAAAGGATATTTTTCGGCAATTGCGCGGTCTGGGACACATAATTTTATTTTTATTTATAAAAACAGATTTAAGAAGTTAAGAGTTTTGGCTCCTCCAAATCCGATCTCATCTGTTAAGATTAGCTTGAAGTTTGGTTTTGGCCTCGGCCACGACCCATTACTAATCTTCGGCCCAAGCCTTGGCCAGGGCGGTTCCCTCTGCCCAAACCTCTTCCATTGTTGATTGGGGCGTTATTAGAAGTAGTGTTGCCACCACACTTACCTAGTCCTCGGCCGGTTTTCGGGCCTTCGCCACGAGGACCGGCTCCATTCATATTTGGCATATTTTTGTGTGTTTATGTTAATTATAGTCGGCAATCCGACCTTTTAAAGGTTGCCTATTATGAGTATATACCCAAAATAGATTTTTGTCAAGTTTTATTATTTATATAATTAAATTTTAAGTTTAATAATTGTTTAAAAACTAAAAAATCCCGAACAGTTCGGGATTTTTTAGTTTTGTTTTTTATTTACTGAAGCGTCTTCTGCCACTTGATTTACCGTTGACTGGTTTGTAGGGTTTTCTGCTAAAAGCTGGTCGGCTAGAAGATGTTCTTCCGCCGAATCCGCCGCGACCACCTCTTTGCGGTCGCATTGAACGGTCGGAATTGACTACGGAGCTTTCTCTTTTAGGAGGTAGCTCCGGAGTTTCAGCAACAGTTATTTTTTTGCGGATTAATTTTTCAATGGCTTTAATGTCCTGCCACTGTGATGGCGCGGCAAAAGAAATTGCCTTGCCTGGTTTGCCGGCACGACCGGTACGACCGATGCGGTGAACATAGTCATCATTATTATCAGGCAGGTCAAAATTAATAACCAAAGTGATATCATTAACATCAATACCGCGAGAAGCGATGTCAGTTGCAACCAGTACCCGGTATTTGCCGGCCTTGAAGCCGCTTAAGGCATCGCGTCGTTGATTGGGAGATAAATTGGAATGGATTTCTGCGGCAGCATGTCCCATATTACGGATATCTTGGGTGATTTTTTTAGCTCCAAATTTAGTTCGGGAAAAAATCAGGACAGAGCCTTTATGGTCATCAAGAATTTTGTCCAAAAGTTGCATCTTTTGATCTCGCAGAGCAAAAATTACCTCTTGCTCAATATTTTCAGATGAAGTTCCGGCCGGAGCCACTTCAATACGCAAGGGGGACTTCATATAAGTATGGGCGATCTGCGCAATCGCTTGTGGCATAGTTGCTGAAAACAGCAAAGTTTGTCTATCAACCGGGGCTACCTTTAGGATTTTTTTGATTTGAGGCAGGAAGCCAATATCCAGCATGCGGTCAGCTTCATCGAGGACTATTATTTTAACCTTGTTTAGAGAGCATCTTTTTTGCTCCAAGTGATCGAACAAGCGTCCCGGAGTTGCAATGATAATATGTGGATTGCGTTTCAGGTTTTGTATCTGTTGATAGGAAGAAGCGCCGCCGATAAGTAAGGCGGTTTTAAGTCCAAATGGTTTCCCTACACGTAGCAACATTTCCTCCACTTGGATGGCTAATTCTCTGGTTGGCAGAATTACCAAACCCTGTCCTTTTTCTTCGGACAATCTTTGTAACATCGGAATACCGAAAGCTAGGGTTTTGCCGGTACCTGTTTGGGCAATGCCCACTATATCCTCGCCGTTTAAAGCGACGGGGATTACTTGATGTTGGATCGGGGTCGGCGTTTCAAATTTTCCTGAAAGCGCCGATAGTAAATTCGGAGCAATGCCAAGCTCGTCAAAGCGAGGCACAGCCATTTTGGTTGGTGTCATAAAAAAAATTAGTGACCCGCATTTCCACTGGGCCACTAAACAAATATGACGCAAGAGAGAGATTTGAGTCTTCAATCGCCACTAAATTGGGCTGATTGAGTTAGTTAATGTTTCCATTGTAGCATAAATATTTTATTTTGTCAAGAGGTATTATTGGTAATCGGCGGTCAAACTTCTTAGGTCGCTTTATGATTGTCATTTTGCTATAATATAATCATAATAACCACAAAAATATGCCAGAAGAAAAAAAAGAAAAGTTTGTATTTCTAAAAAAGTTCTTAATGATTGTAGGCGTTATCGCCGTTGTCTTTATTTTTTTAGTCATTCTCATCGTCTTTTTGTTGGCATTATATCTTATTAATAATAAGCCCTTGGGAATAGAGATTAATCCCTTTGCAATAAATCCTTTCGCGCAGACCCAGACTGATTCAAATTATGATCATCCTTTATTGTCCGATGAACAAGAAAAGACGTTGCAATCGCTCGGAGTGAATTTAGAGTCATTGCCAACCTCAATAACTCCGGCTCAAGAGCAGTGCGCAGTTGAGGCCTTAGGTCAAGACAGAGTCAATCAAATAAAATCCGGCGCGACCCCATCCATTACTGATTATTTTAAAGCCAAAGATTGCCTTTAATAAATAAAACAAATTTTATGAACAGAAATAAGCTTAATTTTTGGGTTGATTTCTTAGCCTTCATTGCTTTTTTATTGGTGGCGAAAACCGGATTAATCATCTTTTTCTTTTTGCCGGAAGGCGTAAGGCAGGGCCGTTATCAGGAATTTTTTGGTATTACTAAGTCAACCTACTCCACTATTCACGATTGGGCAGGAATAGTCATGATTGTTTTAGTTGTAATTCATTTGATTTTGCACTGGCGCTGGATAGCTTGTAGTCTCAAAAATTTTTTTAAAAAGCAAAGCGATAATAATTGTTGATTTTCATGAAGAAAATAATTTTAATAGCGACTTTATTTTTTCTATCACTTTTTTTGCCGCTAGCCGTTTCGGCGGATGAGCCACAGAACAACTCTTTTCGAGCTGAAGTCTTGAAGGTTCTGGAAGAAAGATTAATTGATCGCGAAGACGGTTCTCAGGCGATTCAGCAAAATCTTTTATTGTTGGGGCTAGAAGGCGACTATCAGAATAAGGAAATTGTTTCCAACGGCATTGGAGATTTTGATTTGGTGTCAGTGGGGGATTATAAGGCGGGAGATAAAGTTTATGTCGATCGTATTGGCGATTCAGGCAATGAAGAGTCTTTTTTTGTAACCGATTATGTCAGGACCGGGCAACTCGGATGGTTGTTGGCAATTTTTCTTATCGCTATTATCGTTGTCGGGGGCTTTAAAGGGTTTCGTTCGCTGGTTAGCTTGATTCTGAGTTTTGCGGTAATATTTGCAGTGATAATTCCCTTGATACTAAAAGGATTTGATCCGGTTTTGGTTGCTGCCTTTGGTGTTTTTCTTGTATTGATGGCGATTATCTATATAACTGAGGGGCTCAATAAAAAATCGCATTTGGCGGTCGTCTCTGTATTTTTATCTTTACTCGTTACTCTGTTACTGGCTTGGATGTTTGTC
>MWBE01000047.1 GCA_002068915.1 Parcubacteria group bacterium ADurb.Bin326 | reverse complement strand
ATCTAGATTTTTGATAGAATTGTCTGAGGACGGATTTGTTTTATCTCAGGAGGTTATTGTTGAGCCGGTTAAACTAGAGAAAAAATCAGAAGAGAGGCGGACAGGACAGGCACAGCAAGAGACAACCGCTTTTTTACCCAAACAATTTTCTTTTACGCAAATCAAGGCTTTTGAAAGTTGTCCGTACCAGTATCGTTTTGCTCATATCTTGAAAATACCAGGCAAGGGCAAGCCACAATTTTCTTTTGGCAAATCAATGCACTCGACAATGCAGAAGTTTTTTCTGCTAGCCAAGACTCGCGCCGGATCGTCTCAATCTGATATTTTCGGCGGGGGACCGCAAGAACATCAGATTTCCTGGGAAGAGGTGAGAAAAATTTACGATGAGTCTTTTATTGACGATTGGTATCCTGACAAGAAAACCAAAGACCTTTATTACCAAAAAGGTTTGATTTCTCTTAAGAACTTTTTTGACGAGTGGCAATCAGACAAGAAATTAGCTGATTCTCTAGAGGTTGGCTTCACTTTTAAATTATCTAAGGATTGCGCGATTCGTGGCGCTATTGATAGAATTGATAAAGTTGAGGATGGGTATAGGCTGATTGACTATAAAACCGGCAACCCCAAAGAAAAACTTACGTCCGAAGATAAAGAACAGCTATTGATATATCAAATGGCGGCGGAAGAAGTTTTGGGCAAGCCGGTTAAAGAGCTGTCTTTTTATTATTTTGAAGGAAACAAGGAATTGTCGTTTATTGGCAAAGACAAGGAATTAGAAAAACTAAAAGAAAAAATTAGCTCTATTGCCGAGGAGATTAAGTCTGGAGAGTTTCCTCCGAAGCCGGAAAAGGAAAAATGCAAGTGGTGCGATTTTAAATCAATATGCGATTACGTTTAAAATAATATGTTGACACTAAACATTGCTATCAAGTCTTTGACAAAAAGTAAATTGCGAACCTTTCTTACTGTCGTAGGAATTGTTATCGGAATTGCCGCGGTTATAATTGTCATGTCCGCCGGTGAAGGACTCAAGGGTCAGATAACCGATCAGCTGGACGCTTTTGGTACCAATATTATTCAAATCGAACCCAAGGTGCCATCAACTTCCCATGTTTCTTCGGAAAACGCCATGGCACAAGCCCAAGGAGTGCAGATAACCACCTTGACTAAAGAGGATGGAGAGGCTATTGGTAAACTTAAAAATGTCGCCAATCATTATGCTGCTTTAGTTGATCAGGAAATTATTACTTATCTTGACGCCAATAAGGTGATAACGGTCATAGGCACAGAATCATCTTTTATTGACATGGACAAGTCGGAGGTCGCTCAAGGCAGGTTTTTTAATCCAGACGAAGAAAATGACCTTTCTCGCGTTGCTGTTTTAGGCAATAAATTAGCTAGAACCTTATTTGGCAATCAGGATCCGGTTGGACAGCAAGTAAAAATCGGCCAAACGCAATTCAAGGTGGTAGGAGTGCTTCAGGAGAGGGGCAATACTTTTGGTTTTGATTTCGACAATATCGCTTATTTGCCTCTTACTACCTTGCAAAAGATAGTTATGGGCGTAGATCATGTCCAGTGGATAACGGCGCAAATGAAAAATCCTTCTTTAGAACAAGAAACAGCCGATGACATTATCCAATTATTGCGTGATAGGCACGAAATCAGCGATTCCAAATACGATGATTTCGCCGTCATGACAATGACTGAAATGCGCGACATGATCGATACAATTTTTAATGCTATCACCTTGCTTTTGATAGCTTTGGCTGGTATCTCCCTTTTGGTGGGTGGCGTGGGTATTATGAATATTATGTACGTCTCAGTATCTGAGAGAACTTTTGAAATTGGCTTACGCAAAGCGGTTGGAGCCAAAAAAACTCAAGTGCTTTGGCAATTCTTATTTGAAGCAATAATTGTTACATTATTGGGCGGAGTAGTCGGCATTGCCATCGGGCTTTTCATATCTTGGTTGGTAAGCTTTATCGCCGGGCAACTGGGTTTTAGTTGGTCGTTTGTTTTGCCTCCGGAGTCAATTGCCATTGCTTTTGGTTTTTGTGGCGCCGTCGGGCTTATTTTCGGCTATTATCCAGCCAAACAAGCCGCTGAAATGGATGTTATTAGCGCCCTAAGAAGACACGAATGATTTTTAACAGAAGTAAAATTTTTATAACAACCGATTGGTGGCTGGTGGCAATCATTGCTTTTCTAGTGGCTTTTGGATTGGCAGCTATCTATAGCGTAGCCTTGGGTCGAGGCACCGGTGAATTTGATAACTTCCAAAAACAAATAATTTGGATGTTTTTTGGAGTAATTCTGATGTTTGCAGTATCCTTGGTTGATTATCATCTCTGGCGTAAAATCGGCTGGATTGGTTACGCAATCTCTCTAGTGCTTTTGGTGCTTGTTTTAACGCCACTTGGCTCGACTATCAAAGGAGCTCGCGGTTGGTTTGATCTGGGTCCGGCATCTTTTCAGCCGGTAGAGTTGACTAAGATTTTTTTAATCCTGGTAATGGCCGACGTTTGTAGTCGCTACAGTAGGCAAATTCATAAATTGGGGCAATTGTTTTTTATGGGATTGCTAGTGGCAGTACCTCTGGGCTTGGTAATAATCCAGCCGGATTTTGGTTCTGCCATGGTTCTTTTTTTTATCTGGCTAATATCTTTTTTGCTTATCATGCAAAAAAAATGGCATGGATTTTTAGTTTTTGGAGGTATAGTCCTGTTACTTTTGACTGCTTGGCTGTTCCTATTGCAGGACTATCAAAAAGACCGCGTTAAAACTTTTTTAAATCCGGAATTAGATCCGTTGGGCAGAGGCTATAATGTTCAGCAATCAATTATAGCAGTTGGTGCTGGCAAGCTATTGGGTAGAGGATTGGGCTTTGGCAGTCAAAGCCAATTGAAGTTTATTCCGGAAAGCCAAACCGATTTTATTTTTGCTGTTATTGCTGAGGAGATCGGTTTTGTCGGCGTGGCTCTGGTTTTATTTTTATTCGGATCATTCTTTTATAGGTTTTATGGAATAGCTAGCCGCGCCCCGGATGATTTCGGCATGTTTACCTCGCTGTTAACCGCGGCCATGGTTTTTGTCCATGTTTTTGTTAATTCCGGGATGTGCGTCGGACTGCTTCCGGTTACCGGAATTTCGCTACCCTTTGTTTCCTATGGCGGTAGCTTTTTAATGACAATGATGGTTTTGGTCGGAATTAATCTCAGTATCTATCGTTATGGCGGCGCGATTAAAGGGGATTGATTAGATTCTTTATTTGTGCTATTATTACTTAATTATGAAAGATTTTTTTAATAACAATTTTAATCCTCGACCTGAAGATGGCCTACGTATCGTATCACGTTGTCCAGTGTGTCAGCGCGAGCACAATCCGGCGGAGACGGCTATTTTGGATGAAGTTGATGGCGCGCATCTGATATATATTAAGTGCAAAAATTGCAATTCCGGAGTTGTTGCCACCGTATCTTTGGGCGCCATGGGCATTTCGTCTTTGGGCGCCGTTACCGATCTTAACAGCAAAGAAATAATGGAGGTTAAAGATTGGGGGCCAATTAATGAAGATGATGTAGTCGATGTTTATAGGGGGCTTTCTCACCCAAGCGCCGAAAACGCTTAAAGCTTGACTTTTTGTCTCTTTTAAGCTATTCTAAAACAGTATTCTGATTAATAATCAGTAATTTCTAAATTAAGCAAATAATCTTATGACTCTGAAATTAGAAGCAAAAACCAGAAAAGACCTGGGAAAGAAAGCGGAATTGCTTAGGCAGTCCGGCAAAATCCCAGCCGTTATTTATGGTCACGGAAAAGAGAACCAAAATCTTGAGGTTGACTATATTAAATTTGAAAAAGTTTTAAACGAAGCCGGGGAAAGCACCTTAGTTGATGTCAGCATTGATGGCGGCGCTTCAGTAAAAACCATTATTGCCGATGTACAGCGCGAACCGGTTAAGGGCCGCATTATTCATGCTGATTTACATCAAGTTAACATGAAGGAAAAGATTAACGCCAACGTACAAATAGAGTTTACCGGTGAGTCTAAGGCAGTAAAAGAAGATGGCGGAGTTTTGATTCATAACATCTCAGAAGTTGAAATACACTGCTTGCCTGGCGATTTGATACCTTCAATTATTGTTGATATAAGCTCTCTAAATGCTTTAAATGATACAATCACTATTAAGGACCTCAAAATTCCGAATGGCGTGGAAATTTTGCATCATGAGCCGGAAGATGTCGTTGCTTTAGTTGCTGCTCCAAAAGAAGAAAAGGAGGAAGTTTCTGTTGTTGCCCCAACTGAAGGTGAGGGCGAAGCGGCCCCTACTGCTGAAGCCGAGAAAAAGGAAGAATAAAGATCTAATAAAAAAAGTCCCGCTCCAAAGCGGGATTTTTTGTTACTTAATTATTTTTCGGCGATAAAGGCGAGGGTTATGGCAGCAATTATAGTGATAGCAAATCCTAGCCATTGATGCTTTTTCAGTTTTTCTTTATTAAAAATAATGCCTAGTCCTGAAGCTAACACTATATAAGTTTCGGTGATGCTGGTGGCAATAGCAATTGGCAGATATAACATGGCGAAGGCATAAGAAGCCCAAGCCATGGCATCAAAAAGACCGGCGCTAAAAATTAATTTTTTGTGATCACGCCAATTAGTTGTCAGCGCTTTTAATTGATTGTTGTAAATCAAATAACAGCCGGTAACTACCGCCATAAAAAGACTGGTAAACCAGTTGATCATTAGGGGATCGGTTAAACGAGAGCCGTAACCGTATAAAAAATTGACTCCACCCATTAAAGTGGTGGCTGCGATAGCCAGAATGGCGCCTTTTTCTAGATTTTTAATTTTCCAGTCTCCCGCAGATTTAGTAGAAATCAAAAATATGCCGCCAACAATGGAGACAATTAAAAACAACTCCAGCGGAGCTAATTTTTCACCAATAAGGATCCAGGCTAAAGCAGTAGTAACAATGATCTCAAAAGTATAAATTGGTTCAATAATGGAAAGTTTTCCTTTTTTGAGCGCCTCAAAGTCAAGCAGTCCCGCCACCAAAATTAACAAGCTGGCCATAATCAATACTATTAAGCCTGCGCCATTATTAACTAAATTTTTGAGATTGCCAATAACAAAAGGCGTGAGCGCTACGGTCGCAAAAGCAGTGATAAAAAATAAAGCCAGCCAATCACCGAAGCGTCGAGCTGATTTTTGAATCAAAAAATCTCCTACACCCCAGGAAATAATTGCTAAGAAAGCAAAACCAAGTCCCATATTACAAAATTATTTTTATAAATCTTTGCTTACCGCACAAATCTCTAAGCGACGAGACTTCGGCTTGAGGGAAATTGTCTTTGGCTAGCTTTAAAAAGTCGCGCCAAAAAGCAGATCCGATTTCTATAAAAATTGCCCGCGGCTTGTCTTCGCGCTGATTAATCTGTTTGAATAATTTGCGATAAGCGGACAGGCCGTGCCGGCCGGCAAATAACGCCTCGGCCGGTTCGTAACTTAATCCTCGCCTTACTTCTACGGAAAAGTCGCGCAATTCCTGACGATCCAAATAGGGAAGGTTGGCTACAATAACCACGTCTTGCAAATTTCCCTTAAAACCAGCCAGAAGATCGCTTTTTATAAAATCAACGCTCAGGCCTAGGTTTTTAGCGTTCTGGCGGGCTAATTTTAATGCCTCTGTGGATAACTCTAGGCCCCATATTTGGGCTTGGGGCAGTATTTTTTTCAAAGCTAGGCAAATACACCCCGAGCCGGTCCCGACGTCTAAAATAGGCATTTTTGAGCCTTTAGTAACTGTTTTATTGGCATATTCGGCTACTAATTCGACTAATTGTTCGGTTTCGGGTCGGGGGATTAAAACTTGAGGCAAACCCTTTATTGGCAGGCCATAAAAAAACTTGTAGCTAATCAAGTGGGCAACAGGCTCGTATTTAGCGCGTCGCGCAATTAATGACTGGAATTTTTTTATCTGAGCCAATGATAATTTTCTTTCCGGATGGGCCAAAACTTTTTCTCGAGAAGTTTTCAGGACAAAAGCAAGCAATACTTCCGCATCAAGATATGCCGAAGTTATTTTTTTTGTAATTAAGAGCTTGGAGGCTTTTGTCAAAACTTGAGCAATAGTCATGATTAAATGATAACAGAAAAAGCCGCCTGATTGAAGGCGGCCTCCCGTTTAATTTAATTTGTCGGAAATTATTCTTGAGAGGATAAAATTAAGGCCTCAAAATGAGACTTGACCGAATCAATGATGCGATCAATGTCGCCATCCATAATTGATGGAATGTTTGAAAAATTTTCATTGGAACGATGGTCGGTAACTCGATCTTGCGGAAAATTATAAGTCCTGATTTTTTCACTGCGATCACCGGTGCCGATTTGCGACTTACGAGTTTCAGACAACTTTTTATTTTCTTCCTCTTCTTTGAGTGCCAACAGTCTTGAGCGCAACACCATCATGGCTTTTTCGCGATTCTGCGCTTGAGAGCGTTCGTCTTGGCAAGAAACCGAAACGTTGGTTGGGATATGGGTGATGCGAACGGCGGAATAGGTAGTGTTAACGCTCTGGCCGCCGGCACCGCCGGAACAAAAAGTGTCGATACGCAAATCTTTAGCGTCAATTTTTAGGTCAAATTCTTCGGCTTCCGGCAAAACGGCAACTGTAACAGTCGAAGTGTGGACACGTCCCTTCTTTTCGGTTTCCGGTACGCGCTGGACACGGTGCACGCCACTTTCATATTTGAGCCGACTATAAACGTTTTGCCCCATAATCTCAAAAATCACTTCTTTGTAACCGCCGATACCGATGCGACTTTCAGAAATCAGCTTGCTTTTCCAGCCATACTTTTCTGCGTAGCGCATGTATAATCTAAACATTTCTCCAGCAAAAAGAGTCGATTCATCGCCTCCCGCTCCGGCGCGAATTTCTATGATGACATTTTTCTTGTCATAGGGATCTTTGGGGATAAGCAAGGATTGGATTTCTTTTTCAGTTTCCTCGAGTTGGCGCAATAAATCGTTTTTTTCTTCCAATGATATTTTAACCATCTCTGAATCATCGGCGTTTTCAGTAATCATCGTCTCCACCTCAGCTAAATCAGATTTTATTTTATCCAGGCGTTTTTTTGCAGCGATCGTTTCTTTTAAATCATCATACTCTTGCGAAACTTCTTTGATTTTTACAGGATCATTAATCACGGCCTCGTCTTGCAACAGGCGTTCCAATTCTTCAAATCTGGCTTGCAGTTTTTCTAACTTGTCTTGCATATTTTTTTATAATAAGTTCAAATTTAAATTAAGCGAACCATTTGCAAATATTGTGGAAATTTAATCTGAAAATGAACGCTAAAAATTTTCATTAACTTTTAAGTGATAGAAAATTTTAGTGAATGAAGGATTAAATTTCCCATGATTTGCTCCGGTGAGCGTATTTAAATTTGAGTATTATGTTCCTTGTTAATTATATCCTAAACAAAAAGAACCCGCCAGCTAGGCCGAAACAGGTTCTTTGAGTTTGTGATAGCTATTTTTTGATGACTTTGACGCCTTCTTTTTCTGCCTTTTTCGCGGCTTTCAAAGCTTTTTGCTTTTCCTTCTTGACGGTCTTGCTGACAACCTTATCAGATTTAGCTTCAACTTTCTTATTGAATTTATCAACTCTTTTGGCGGTATCTACTAATTTTTGCTTGCCGGTATAAAAAGGATGGCAAGCGGAACAGATTTCAACAGCGATTTCTTCTCGAGTTGATCCAATGGTAAAAGTGTTGCCACAGGCGCAAGCGACTTTAGCTTCCGGATAGTACTTAGGATGGATGTCCTTTTTCATATTGATTCTCTAAATTTAGGTTTAATTTCAATGACATAATTATATCTTATTTGGCCAAAAATGTCAACAGCGACCCCAAAAACGGTTCAAATTTCTGGTAACTAGCTTTTTCTTGACTTTAATCCCGCTTTATGCTAAATTTTACTTGCCTTAATCAAGGCATTTTTAATTAAATCCCTCATATTCCGATAATTTCCTTGTCCGCTTTGAGCGGATGGCCGGAATAGAGGACTAAAGGAAAACTTATGCAAATGCCAACCGTAATGGAGCTTCTGCAATCTGGCGTGCACTTCGGCCACCAAAAAGGCCGCTGGCATCCGAAAATGAAGTCCTACATCTTCACTGAAAGAAGTGGAGTCCACATCATTGATTTGGAAAAAACTTTGGAGAAACTGGAAAAAGCCTCCGAGTATGTTTCTAAAGTCGCTGCCAATGGCGGCTATGTATTGTTTGTCGGCACCAAAAGCCAAGGACAAGCAATCATTAAAAAGTATGCCGAAATGTGCGGCATGCCCTATGTCAATCAACGCTGGGTCGGAGGATTGTTCACCAATTATTCCAATGTTAGCAAGTTGATCAAAAAATATCGCTCACTTAAGGAGCAACGCGATTCTGGCGCTTTAGCCAAGTACACCAAAAAAGAACAAGTTGAATTCAGTAAAGAAATTGAAAGATTGGACAAGATGGTTGGTGGATTGGAGAATATGACCAAGTTGCCGGAAGCCGTTTTTGTTTTAGACGTTAAAAGGGAAAAGACCGCGGTAATGGAAGCTAAAAAGAGAAAAATTACCGTCGTAGGATTTTCCGATTCTAATATTAATCCGGAAATGCTTGATTATGCTATTCCGGCCAATGACGACGCCGTCAATTCAATTGATTTGATTACCCGCGTTATTGCTGCCTCCGTAAATGAAGGCAAAAGCAAGAAGCCGGCTGAAGCCAAGGCTTAATTTGGGATAGCAATGTCCTCCGGCAACTGGCCGGTAAATTAGAACTTTTGTAAATAACAACTTATATTATGTCTATCGACGTCAAGCTCATCTCACAATTGCGCGATAAGACCGGTGCCGGTCTAGGCGATTGTAAAGCCGCTTTGGAAGAAGTCGGCGGAGATTTGGATAAAGCTTTGGAAGTAATGCGCAAAAAAGGCGAAGTCAAGGCTGCCAAAAAAGCCGATCGCGCTACTAAGGAAGGCATTGTCGCCATTGCCAAGTCAGGCAATAAGACTGCCGTAGTCGCTTTGGCTTGCGAAACCGACTTTGTTTCTCGCGGTGAAGCTTTTCAATCAGCAGTCAATGCCATGGCCGACAAGCTGCTTAATTCTTCTGAAGAGGAATTCAAAGTTTGGGCAGATGAGCAAATCAAGGATTTAGTTCTCAAAATTGGTGAAAATATTCAATTATCAAATTACGGAGTTTTTGACGGAGCTGTAGTGGGTCAATATATCCACTCCAACAAAAAAGTTGCCGGTATTACTGTTTTAAATGGTGGTGACCAGGCCGTTGCTGACGACATTGCTATGCAAATAGCAGCAATGTCTCCCAGATGGCTTAAGCCGGAAGAAGTTGATGCTGATGTGCTCGCTAAAGAAAAAGAAATCTATCGCGAGCAGTTATTGAGCGAAGGCAAACCGGAAGCCATGATTGAAAAAATCACTGAGGGCAAGTTAGCTAAATTCTACGAAGAAAATTGCTTGCTTAATCAAGTATTTATCAAAGACGACAGCAAAAAAATCAAAGATCTCTTAGCTGGAGCTGAAATTGTCAGCTGGGCTAAATTCCAAGTTTAGTTTCTGATATGGCGACGATAATTAATTGTCGTCGCTTACCATAAACCAAACAATGATCATCGCTACCGTTGAAATAAACCCCTGGGAAAAATTTTTTGCCGCCAATCCTGACGGAGTTAATCTGTCGATTGGCGATTTTGTAATAATGAACACTGAATTCGGCAAAGAGCTGGGAAGAGTTGTTGAGTTGCGCGAGAGTAAGGACGAGGCTGAGGCCAGTAGCTCAATCGAAGGACTAGCATCCAACAGCGACAAGAAGTTGCTGGAAGACCTTAATGCAGAAAATAACGAAGCCATGGAGTATTGCCGTGAGGCAGTAAAAAAGCATGGCTTGGATATGAAGTTAGTTGATTGCCATTACTCTTTTGACGGCCAAAGGTTGTCATTTGCTTTTATCGCCGATGGACGCGTTGATTTTCGTGAGTTGGTTAAAGAGTTAGGAAGATACTTCCAGAAATCAATTAGGTTGCATCAAATGGGTGTGCGCGATGAAGCCAAGATCAAGGGAGACATCGGCTGTTGCGGACTCAATCAATGTTGCAGGGGACATTTGAAAAAGTTGGGCAATGTCACTTCGGAATTTGCCGATGATCAGCAAGTAGTGCATCGCGGTTCGGAAAGGCTTTCCGGCATTTGTGGCCGTCTGAAATGTTGCCTGGCTTACGAGGAAGAGCATTACCAAGAACTAATTAAGAAGTTGCCACCTGTCGGCACCAGGGTTAAAACTAAGCATGGCAGGGGAGAAGTGATTGGCTGGCATGTTTTGAAGTGCTCGGTTGATGTTAGAATTGATCCGGAAAAAGCTGATGACAAGCCGATTGTCGTAGAAATTCCTATTGGCAAGAAGGAAGAATAGTTGGTCTTGACGGTTTTTGTCTATTTATTGGAGTCCCGTCTTAAGCGGTTTTTATAATTCACCAGATAAACCACCGGCGCCAGCCGGTGAGTGCGTTTGAAAGCGTAGCTCTTGGAAGTATAATAAAAT
>MWBE01000046.1 GCA_002068915.1 Parcubacteria group bacterium ADurb.Bin326 | reverse complement strand
TTGTCGGGGACAGCTCGCGGGCGTTCTGCCCTAGTGATGATTGAGGCCGGGGTACTCGACCTCATAGAAGCGATAGCTGCCAGCCTTCTGAGCCTCGGAAACGAAGCCCTCTGCCTGCTCCCGGCTCGGGAAGCAGCTGATCAGCGAACCGCCGTTGCCGCCGGCGCCAGGCACGCAGGAGACACCGTCGAAGTGGCGAGCGGTCTCGATCAAGACATGAGACCTGCCACCGATCAGTGCCTGGCTGAGGCCGCGCTGTGCATCCAGTAGCGCCTGACAGGCCTGAGAGAAAAGTTCCGTGCTGTCCTCAGCAAGCGCTTTCCTGGCCAGCTCGGCGGTTTGACGGATACGGGTCAACTTCACTTCAGCCGCTGCCGAATCGCCTTCCAGCTCAGCCATCAGCGCCTGGTGGATGTCTGAGCTATCATGGCTACCGAGGTAGGTGACCACGGTGTTCTTGAGCCACGAAGCGATGTTCGACCCGATCGGTGTCGAAGTGACTGTGGCCTCCCAAAGCGATGTCATCTCGATCATGATCGCCGGCGTCCAAACATCGCAATGCGAACCGTTTGCAGCCGCGTCGTGATCCTGGCGACCGGTCTTGCGACCGGAGATCTCCTTCTCAGCAAACAGCGCCCGTTCGGCGATCTTCAGTGAATCGTGAGCATTGCCGAGGAAGGCTCTCTCGATAGCGACGCCAAGGGCCGCCGATGTACCCAGTGAGGCACCGGGCGGAATCGGCGCAACGACGGTGATCTCCAGATCACAGGGGATGATCCGCGAGAAGTCTATCGTCGATAGGACGCAGAGAGCCAGCTCGTTGTGATCGAAGCTGCCATCCACGAGCTGCTCCACTGTACAGTTGGCGTTGAAGCTGGGGTCGGCACCGGCCCGGACGATCACTCTGCCGCCGTGAATCGTCGGCGGCAGAACATTCACGTTGATGACGATGCCGCTGAAGAGGTCATCTGAACCCCAAAGGCGAAGTCGACCGCAGAGATTCAGCACCGCGCCCCCGCCGATCAGGGCTAGGAACTTCTCAACGTCTGACCACTTCCCGTGGTCCCAGAGCCGCAACGGAACATCTGCACGATACGTTCTCAAGAGTTCCGGCAACAGCGCCGGAGCAAGAGTCATATCAGTCATAGTGGAACCTCCGATGCAATGATGAGAACATCGTATATTATCGTATTTTATTTGAGATCAATTGTCAATAGAAAACCCGAGCGTGGTTAGCTCGGGTTTTCTAAATATCTATTTAATATTGACTACTTTTTCCCAAGGAAGTTTTAAATCATCTCTCCCAAAGTAACCATATGCAGCACACTGACGATACAGTGGTCGGCGAAGACCTAGCTCCTTTATAATCATCCCTGGGCGCAAATCAAAAACCTTGGTGATTTTTTTCGCCAACTCTTCATCGGAAATTTTTCCCGTTCCATAAGTATCGATATAAATCGATAAAGGTTCCGGTTTCCCGATGGCATAAGCAAGCTGAATCTCACACTTCTCTGCCAAACCAGAGGCGACAATGCTTTTAGCCACCCAACGTGCGGCATAGGCACCGGAACGGTCAACTTTCGACGGATCTTTCCCGGAAAATGCTCCCCCGCCGTGTCTAGCATATCCACCGTATGTATCAACAATAATCTTACGTCCGGTTAACCCCGTGTCCCCCTCCGGCCCGCCGATAACAAATTTTCCGGTAGTATTTATATAAATTTTTGTCCTTGAATCAATTTTATAGCCATAAGATGAAAGTACCTGCTCGATAATATTTTTCTCAATCTCCTTCTTCATTGTGGAAACTTTTATATCGGGATCATGTTGAGCAGCAATTAGGACGGTATCGATCCTCGCTGGCTTGTCATCAATATATTCAACTGTAACTTGGGACTTGCCGTCGGGACGCAGACCTTTGATGATTTTTTTCTTTCGAACTTCGCTCAAACGCTGGCAAAGTTTATGCGCCAAAATTATTGGTAGTGGCATAAGCTCCGGAGTTTCATTGCAAGCATAACCAAACATCAATCCCTGATCTCCGGCACCCAGATGTTCAAGATCTTCCTTTACGATCTTACCGCTTTCATTTTTTTTAAAACTATCAACCCCTTGGGCGATATCAGATGATTGCTCTTTGATTGATGTCATAACGCCGGAAACTTCGTGATGGAAACCACAGCCGTCATAACCGATATCTTCAATCACACCTCTGGCAATTTTTGCCATATCGACATACGCGCTGGTCGTTACCTCGCCGGCGATCAAGCAAACGCCGTTTGTTAACAGAGTCTCAACGGCAACACGGCTTTTTTCATCTTTTTCTAAAATTGCATCAACTATCGCATCAGATATTTGATCTGCCATTTTATCAGGGTGCCCTTCAGTCACCGACTCTGATGTAAACAATCTTTTCTCCATTTTTCCTCCGCAGTTAATAATTTGAATAAAAAAGATCACGCCGAGAAAAGCGTGATAAATAATTATCTTGCCATCCGGCTTGGACTTAGCACCGTTCACTCTTATGTGAATGATGGTTGCTGGACGCTCAATGGGCCAATTCCCCGATCCTTCGCATAAAGCTCCGGATCGTCCCTCGTAACTCTGATAAATCAGAGCGCTGTGGGATAACATCTCTCTTGATAATGCACATATTATATCAAAACAATATTAATGATTGTCAAATTTTTTAGTCTTTTTATTTGAATACTTTTAGAAAAAGAAAAAAAGAAAAAAAACAATAAACTAGCAAAATTAGCCACGAAAATTCTCTAATTATCAGTTGGGGACTAGATATTTTTTCAAATACTCCAGAAAGGTAATATAAATTTAGTAGCATCCAGGCTGTGTATGATGCGAAGATGATGATCTTATATATCTTTTTCTCTTTCAAAAGATAATTAGCGACAAATGCTAAGCACAGAGGTATCACAAATGGATACAGTATAAAATAAGCACCACCATACTGGAAGAAAAAGTCTGCTTGATTCAGATAAAGAAGCCAATATACTAACAGTGGCGACACTGATATAAAAACCCATTCTTTGGCTTTCCTGTACTTTTTTACAAAATAAAATGATAATAAGAGAAAAAATAACGGTGATAGATTTGAAATTATTGAAAATCTCAGAAACAAATGGCTAAATAGATATTTGATTGAGAGGACCTCTTTTGTCCCCTCACCAATCTTAAATATTCCAGGGACAAACAGCGATATCAAGTTATAACTTTTTGCAACAATGAGGTTTTTGTCCATTTTACTGGCCTCATACACATAAAAGCTATGATTGTTTGAATTAATAACAGAATCCTTGACAAAATATGGTACCAAAAACCATATCGCGAACACCAACAAGAGCATTGAAGCCACTGGATATATGTTTTGTAACAAAATCTTGGTGAATTTGTATCTAAAAATATAAAGCAAAAGCACCACTGCGCTATAAATTAATGTTGAAGGATGGATCAGAAAAGCCAGTGCTAAAAGGAGACCAACAACAAAATTTGAATATTTTATAAGGAATAAAAACGCCACCAATGCTAACAATATTGGATAAATAGAAAAAAACTTATAATAAATTTCTGCATTTTGCGCGATAAGAAGTATTGATACGTTTAGTATTGTAAGTAATACTGAAACAACAGCGACTTTACTTGAGAAATATCTTCTAGTCAACGAATAATATGCGCCAATAAAAAAAACCGCTAGAACTTCTAGAAACCTCTGAAAAACAAAATGACCTTCACCAAAGATACTCATTACCACCGTGCTAACCATCGGCAAAGCGGGAGTTCGATCATAAACGGTAGTTTCAACCAACAAACTCCTTGCTTCAGGACTGCTGAGAGCGTAATCGTGTAGATAGACTCTCCCAATTCTCCATGGAAATAAATTGTCTACAAAATAACCGGGATAACCATCCACGGGGACTGGCTTGAGATTATCAAGATAAACACCGAGATATTGAAGATTAAAATAATAATCCCTCTGTGCGACCACCAGAAAAATACACAACAAGGCAATTAGTAAAAATAAAATTATAACGTAATTTTTGAACAACTCTCTATACAATTTGCGCCTAATAAATTCGATGATAAGAAACAATGCTACTGCCGGATAAATATACAAAACAATTTTGAGGTCTGTGATCAAAAAAAGGACTGTTGTAAAAAACATCACTAAAATCCCAAACACTGGGCTTGTGATCAAAATAAATTCAGAATCAAAATTAAGGTTAAATCTTCTTTGGAGAGAAGACAAAACTACAAAACCAGGTATCAACAAAAGAATTAGAAATACAAGATAATAAAATAAATACATACCCACACTTTGCGAGTAGAAACGGAAATTACTATTTAGACTATCGAATAAATTAGTTTTTGTTTTTTTGTAGAAGTGCAAGTCGTTGATTCTGACTTCTCCATCACCTTGCAAATTGTAATAAAATGGCTCTGATAGTCTTAACTGTAATCTTGAGGTCTCAATTCCATCTTTGGAAAAAAATCTATAATAAGGCTGATTATTATTCTCTAAACTATCAAGCAATTTTAGCTGTCCATATTTATCTTCATAATAAATGGCGATTTTTTTTGCTCCTATTGATGGTTGTTTTGTTAAATCGCCGACAAAGTAAAATGACAACCCGTCAAGATGGAGTGTGTTGGGAATATCCAAATCTAGTACACCATCTTCATTTTGCCCAACTGCCACTGATACAAATTTTTCTCTCGAATCAGGCGAGGAAAAAATGTTCAAGACTTTTGTATTTTTCTCCAAACCAATGATGTTTTGAGGGTCGACCGTATCATATTTTGTAAAAAAAGGGAACAGAGACAAAACTATCATCGTCCCAGTAACAATTATTAACAAACAGATGTTAAATTTTATGCGCTTATTACGAATGATAATCCCCAACTTCTAATTATTATCAAAATCTTTTCTTAACCCCTACCAAAGCAATATTTACCATAATGGGACCAAGTATTTTGCCAAACCTATCCATAAATGTGTTAAATCCATTAAATGGAAAATAAAAAACCGGGACTATATTAAAACCAAACATTTTTTCAATCACTAGTTTATTTTTCTTTGATAGTCTTTTTATCGTTGACCATTTTTGCCAATTTTCTAAGCCTTGATACGGTCTCAATCTCAAGAAGTTGGCTACAAATAGACTTCCGATCCAAATCCTATTTGGGACAGTGATAACTACCTTGCCACCAGGCTTAGCAACTCTAACCAATTCAGCAAAACCCTTGGCAGGATTAGAAGAATGTTCAATAACTTCCGTGGCCAAAACAATATCAAAACTATCATCCTTGAAAGGAAGACGAGTAACACTGCCAACCACCGTTTTGGAATTGCACCTTTTACTAACTTGTGTTAAAAGCGCTTTCCCCATATCCAAAGAAGTAACCTTGGCTCCTTTTTTTTCAGCAATCGCACTAAAGAGACCTATTCCACATCCAACATCAAGTAAAGTTTTACCCCGAATGCTATCCTCTATCAAATTAGAAAAAACTAATTTCTTTCTCTTGTCTACTTCATACGAGTTCATAATCTTTTCAAAATCATTCGCAATGTCTTCATAAAAAAATTCTTTGCTCTCTTTTTTCATAATTATTTTTTTATTGCTTCAACTTCCATTATGTCAAATAAATTAAATGGAATAATAATATTTCGGGAAATAAAATTATAAGCCAAGAATTTTATTAATTTCACATTTTTCAGGCCTACAACTTTCTTTAAAAATCTCTCAATTAAATAACCGAGTTCATAATAATTCCAGGGGTAAGTGATCGATTTAACGACAAATTTATTCTTTTTGAGAAGTTTAGTAATTGTTCCTTTTGAATAAAAAAATAAATGATCAGGCAAATTAAATAAATGCCATCTTTTGCCAGAAAGTTTTGAACAAACAGATTGTACATCTCCTGTTGTAAAAAAGAATTTGCCATTTTCTACCAAAAGAGAATTAACTTTTTTTAGAAATTTGTTCGGATCTGAAGAATGCTCAATTACATCCCACGCCGAAATAACATCGTATTGTTTTTTGCCTCTAAAATCTTCCAATGCAGATTTAAATACTGTTAATTTTAATCTAGAGCGAGCAAAATCTACCGCCTCTTCAGAAAGCTCAATTCCCTCGGCAATAATATTAAGTTTCGAACATTCAGAAATGAAATATCCCGTACTTGTTCCAACATCGAGTAATCTAATTTGTTTTTCCCCAACAGAACGAGAAATTCTTTTGGCTCGTTTTAAAAAATTTAAACGCAAAGACCGCTCGGTAGCGGCATAATCTATATAACCAATGCTAAAAACCGGATTATTGAAATATTGTTTTTTGTACAATTTTTTTACTTTATCAAACGAAAAGTCATGATCCAACCTAATTAGCCCGCACTTCGGGCACTCAATTACAACAAATTTTTCGATTTTATATTTTCGTTTGTTTTGTTTGCTGCTACATATTGGGCAATTCATCGTTTCTCAAAAATCTTAATGCTTAACCAAAGTTTAAAAATCTGTAATGATCCCCTCAATGCTCTCTTAAATATCGAGGAAACTGATTTCCTTATCTCTTTTACGTTTGTGGGTAACTCCAACAATTTTCTCCCTGCATATTGCGAACGGATAATCAACTCTGTGTCAAAAATTTCTTTGTTATTTACAGTTTTGTCAATGAGTTTTCTCAGCTTCTTGTCGTTTCTCCATGCCTTAATACCATGAGTGTCACTAACCTGCAAACCGAAGCCGTAATAAAGAACATACTTATAAAGCCCGGAGATTACGCGTCTAATAAGTTTTCGATTATCTGAAGAAAGTTTAATATTCTTCGAAGCAACGATTATATCATATCCGAAAGGCTCAAGAGCAAGCGCTTGAAATAAAAAATTAATGTCATAGAAATCTATATCGAAATTTACTATCATCTTCCCGATAGCGGAGCTCATTCCTGCTCTTAGCGCGTAGCCGTAATCTGCCTTATCGAGGAAAATTGTTCGGACAGCTTTGTATCTATTCAAATCTTTGCAGATGCGAAAAGTGTTATCAGTACACCCATTAGCTACCAATATTATTTCATATTTAAATTTTGATCTACTACGCAATTCTTTTATAATATGTTCGATCTGTCTTCTGAGAATCTTTTGTTCGTTGTAGACAGGAATCACAATAGACACTGAACAATTGTTAGAATTCATAATGATTTTATCAGTTATTTGTATTCATAATCAAAATCTTATTTCTTCTTTTGTTTTCCATAATGTTTTTTCACGATTGGTTGGTCATTAGAAAATATTATTGAAATCGCGATTATTAAAATCAGCAAAAATAAAAGTCTGCCAGCTTTTTCACCGATAACAAAATAGTTTAATTGTTCTAAAATGGCAACAACACCTATTAATGAAAGCAGAACTAATATCATATAACGAACAGAAAAACGAAGTATTATTAGTAGAAAAAAGAACAAAATTGTCAGCAAATTTGTCGCAGAAAAAAATTGCTCACCGATCGGACTTGCTCGTAGAGCAAGAAAAAAAATCATAATGGTGCTGAAAACTGCAAGCTCAACCCCTCTGTTTTGAATAAATTTTTTCGATCTCGAGTCCCAGAGTTCTTTTTTGGCCACCAAACGTTTAGCGAATGAGATTATTGACTTATAATAATACAATCCTGCAACAATGATGATCAAAATTATACTAAACTCAATATTGGAAAGTAGCCGTCTTTCATCGATCGAGTTATTGATGCTATACATGGCAGATTCAAAAACAAAATTTAGAGCTTTCGTTTCAGTTAAATTTATTCTTGGTGTAGTACCAACAAATTCATAATTATAATCACTAACATCTACCAAGTCTGGCTTGGTGTTTGATAGCGAGTGATTACTTAAGTAAATTCCCGGGCCAGCCAGCAAAGAGATGAAGCTCTTTTCCGGAATTTTTATCTCCAATGATTTATCCCGAAGATTCAACTCGTGTTCGCCGCTAGAAAAGACTCGATTTAAGGATGACTTCAAATTAATCTTTCCAGTCGCAAAAAAAGCCTCTTGTATATCAAGATTCTGATTGTCAGTTTTCAGCCCAACTGATGAGTTATCCGTACTTCGAAAATTATCTACAAGATAAAAGTCTTTATCAACCTTAGAAATCGGATATGTGACTTTGTTTATGATAATCATGCTCGGTTGTGATAATGATTCATACTTAAACTGGATGTAAACTTTATAATTCTGATTCGGATACAATGAAGCAAACTTCTGGTTGTTCTTATCCTCTAATATTTCAGAAATGAAGTTATTAGAATCACTACCAACATTCTTGATTGTTGCCGTCGCCAAAAACTGTTCCTTATCCCCGGCAGATACAATATTGTAGTCGGCAAATTGAGCAAAATCTCCCACAGCCATATCTGCTTGCTTTACATCTGGATTTGAGAGAGAAAACACCCGGCTGGCTAATGATAATTTCTCCGCTTTTTCAATAATATTCTCTTCAAGAGTACCTGATTTGGACAAATAGCTAACGGAAACCAAAGGTTTGTCATTAATTACAAATCTGTAATCGTTAGATGATTGCAAAAACAAACCCCAAATCGTAATAATTATTACGACAGCAAAAGCAATTAGATAGTTGATGATTTTACCAGTCATCTAACTTTTCCTTTCTCTTGGCAATTGGTAAACAGTAAATAAAGAATGATCGTTAGGGATAGCGTTGTGATCACAAGTCCCGGCATAATCATTTTTTCCGGCCAGAAAACAAGTCGAATCTCGCCGCTGAATGTGTCATCGAAGTTTTTACTCCCAGCACCGGCTTTTTCAAGATCGCTTAATTTTATTTTATAGCCATTGCCGAATCCATTGGAAACAAAATGGTTATCAGCAGAGACCAGTTCTCTGTCAAAAAGTTTACCTGTTTTTGTAACCCGCCAGTAACTGTTAAAATTTTCGGCAAAATTCAAGTAAAAATCATCCCTGGCATTCTCAATTTTTATCGAATACTCCGAAGCGTTTAATTTTTTGGGAATAATTTTGGGAATAACTGTATCAGTGGATAAACTTTTTGTTTTCAATAAAAGCGGGGTAATATTTTTGTCTTCGACCTGAAAAATATTGGGGCCTCTAGATAAACTTAGGGCTTCAATTGATAATAATCCGTCACCTGCCGGTTTCAATGTATAATTATTGCCATTGATATTAAGTTTGCTGGATTCTGCCGACTTTGATTCAAAATAAGCAGTTGAATTACTCACATCCTCGTTAAGATAAACAATATATTTACCATTTATATCTGTCGGAAGTGATGTCCTTTCTATCGCCAATATTGATTTTCTGTTATCTTTCTTAATCCCCTCATCAAGTTTAAGATTCAAATTCTGTTGGTAGTAGCCCCATTTTTGTAAAAGCATAATGTCTCGCACCTTTTCAAGCGAGAGGAA
This sequence comes from Parcubacteria group bacterium ADurb.Bin326, assembly GCA_002068915.1. GTDB lineage: Bacteria > Patescibacteriota > Patescibacteriia > 2-01-FULL-39-33 > 2-01-FULL-39-33 > CAISTG01. The sequence continues at coordinate 3,436 of MWBE01000046.1, read as the reverse complement.
TTTATAACCGTCAGGAGCACCCTGAACAAATGAAGAGAGAATTGAATTCTGCTGGCTATGAGTGAAAAGATTTTTACCGGGGAAAAGTTCTGAAATCTGGCGGTATTGATCAATTTCCTTAAATTGATCAGGATTAATAAATTGGATGTTAAGATAATCCGCTAAAATCTTTCCGCTATTGGAGCTGATTTCAACAAGCTGATTGTGGGCATCAATGATCTTCTCTTCGGTTTTAAATTTTATCGCATAAATTTCGCCCTGATCCATGTAAGTATCTGCCCTGCCCGAAATGACAAGGGATTTAAGCTTGTTTTCAAAGTCCAATTTTTTGTTTTCGTCCCAGTCATAAAAATCCATATCTCGACGAATAACAATAAAATTAATTTTAGCCAGAGCAGATAAATATTCAAGTTGATCAATATCCTGATTTTTGATTGACTGATCAATTGCGTAAACGATTTCAGATGAAGCACCGTAAGAACGATCAGAAAAACTTATAGTGGCAGGAATCGGTGAATATCCGGAATAAACATCCGGAACTTCGTGAAATGCTCCATTATATCTTAGATCGTCTGACAGAGAAACAAGTCCGCCAAGAGGTAAAAATATCGCTCGTTGCTCCTGATTTTCGCTTTGTAATTTTTGATTAAGATCCTCGTATTCTGTTGGCCAAACTTTGGTTCTGAGTCTGAAATCAAAACCGGACTTCGGCAAAGCAAATAAATTTCCAGACCAGAAAGGGTAAGCATTAAAAAATAATACTAAAAATATCAACGGGAAAAGCCATCTGTGAATTGATCCCCTTATCGCTTGCAGCTGATCAATCGTAATTGCAATCATAGCCGAAAGGGCGAAAGTCGAAAGAACGGAAAATCTAGCGACATCTCGAATTAAGTTAGCAAATGGTAGCCCAGAGATTACTTGTCTATCAATAAAATAAAAAAGTGCCGGGATCAAAAAAATTAATAGCAAATAACTTATATGTCTTTTGAATTTTTTGACGAAAAATATACAAGAGAGTCCGATGATTGGGACAACAAATGATAGTGGCTCAAAAACTTTTGGATAGCTATTCTCAAATTGGTAGTTGTACAAACTACCCCAGATTCTCAAAATATTTAAGGCTGAGAGGCGGAATGAGGTTCCCAGACTAATTGAGCTTTTAACAATTTCTCCGCCGGCGGCGCTTTGGTCAGGCAACAATATCAAAGCCGGCAACCAATAAAAGTTAAGTGCTAAAAAAGAGACTGACAGCACAAAGGCATATTTCAAACTGCGCCAAAATTGTTTAGTAACTATTCCATATCCCAGAACTAGCGACAATGTGGTCAATCCATACCAGATGATTGTTTGTGATTGAATTATTGCCAAGCTAAAAACTATCGCGGCTAATAGAACATAACGATAATTGCCGCTATCGATTGCCCGCAAAAAGAGATAAATAAACAGCGGCAACATTGATAGTGAGAAAAGAACATAAATCCAACCGATGAGTGAATAATCAAAAAAAACTGGCGACAAGATAAAAACCAATCCTCCAATTAAAGCTGAGGATGGTTTTAGATTCATGTATCGAAGCAAAAGATTGAGGTTTGAAGCACCCAAAGCAAAAACAGACACGATGGATAATTTGATCACGAGTGAAACCGGAATTCCAATAGTTGAAAGTAAATAAATCGGCCCAATGAAAATAACAGAAACCGGAGATAATTGTCTGGTACCAAATAGATTTCCTATTCGGGTCCAAGAGTGAAGTAATGTTTCGAAAAAGATTTTTATTTGGGAAGTATTATCAGGAAATCCCCAATCGCTACCGACAACGGAACCGGCAGAAAAAAATATTTTAATAAAAACCAAGACGGAAACAAACAGATAAAACAAAAAAACGTAACGATATCTGATTAATTTCTCTTCTAAAATTTGGCTGATTTTCATTTTTATAAAATCTTTATTATTCGATTACTGTCCTTTTGGTTTCACAATTGCTATAAGCTGAATAGCAAAGAGTTCCGGCCACCATTTTGCTAAATATCTTAAAAAAAAGAATTTGTTCTTAACCAAAGAATACCCATAAAAAGACTTGATATCAAAACCTGATCGCTCACAAAGCACCCGCAAACTTTTGGCAGTAAAAAAACGAAGGTGTGTTTCGTCCATAATTCCACCTTTTGGATTGTAGTCAAATTTACCTTCAAATATCTCCATCCTTTGTTTTAGGAAGGCAATGTTTGGAACAGAAATGACCAATATGCCTTTATTATTGAGCTTCTTCTTCAATAAAGAAAGTACCAATCCCGGGTTGATTAAATGCTCTAAGACATCGGCACAAATAATACAATCATATTTACTTTTGATTTTATTTATCTCATTAGGGTTTGAGTTCAGATTCATGCAGTAAGTTTTCCCGTATCCATTTTTTCGTGCTTTAACTAAAACTGCAAACACAAAATCCACTCCATCGACTGAGCATTTTTTCATTTTGATCAGTTTTTTACCCAGATTACCTGTCCAGCAACCAACATCGAGACAGTGTGACCCTTCAGGAATCTCATCATAAACATATTTATTAATACAAGAATCATAGATTCCAATCTTTTTAGGCTTTTTGTTTGCCATATATAAGACCTTTGGTTGAAAAATATAAACTTATAAATAATAATGTGACATTCAAAAAAGGTAGAATAACCACTCTTGGGTTCTTCCACTCCTTTTTTATTGCTCGCCAAGTATAACCCAAAGAGTACAAAACAATCAAGCAAATCGAAATAATTCTCACATATGGTATTAAAAGCGAAACCAACAAAAATTCTCTAAAAAAAGCGCTAGTGATCTGTTTTGGCGACTTTATGACCCCGCGTCTTAACATCACTCCTTGCGCTTCCGAGTACTGACCCTGCTTTTTTATGATATCTTTGACTGAAAAATTGTTATCATTTTGGTGCAGGTGGATAATTTTTGACTCAGTCGCTACCATTATACCTATCTTTTTCAGCTTACTTATCATGTCGCCATCTTCGCCAGCAGTCCGGAAGTGTTGACTGTCAAAACAACCTACCCGTTCGACTGCGCTCTTTCGAAAACAATCAAACTTTCCATCCAATCCATAAAATTTCCTATTGACCAGGCGAGAAAAGAAAACTTTCTGCCAAAAATTGTATTTATTCCAAACGGCAATCGGATGTAAAACAACGTGATAAGACGCAACTATTTTCGGGTCATTTTTCTCAAATGGTTTAACCAATCTCTCTAGCGAGTTCCTCATTAAAATTACATCTTGATGCAGGGTAACTACAAGCTCGGATTTTGAAAGTCGTATCCCCTCGTTATAAGTTGCTGCCAAACCAATCGGTTTTTTGTGATTAATTAACTCCGCATTACGGATTTTTCTCCTTTTTAAATATTCCGTAATAATCAGAGCGGAGTTGTCCGGTGAGCC
>MWBE01000045.1 GCA_002068915.1 Parcubacteria group bacterium ADurb.Bin326 | reverse complement strand
CCAAAAGCAAGTACTAATCCGGCAATAGCAGAGAAAATAGTATCTTGAGCATCACTAATCTGTTTAGGATCGCCTCTGGATGAGAGCCACTTAAAACCGCCCCACATAATGATAATAGTGGCAATAATACCAACCGCCCCCAATAAGAGATTGTACCAAGCCTTAAAATACTCCCCCAGTAGCGACCCTCTAACCTGCCCGCCGGTAACAGTTCCAACAGGGACGTTAAGTTGAATGGAGATATCCTTATAGTTGCTGTCAGTTTGACCTTCGGTGGAGGCTGTTGCTGGCGGATCGGCAGCCATAACCCCCACGGCAGGAATTAATAGAAAAGAAAAAATTGTTGTCAAAATTATTTTTTTCATATTATATTATTGGCAATTAACCGAAGCCTGCTCTACTAGCATGTCATTTCCCTCCGCCGGGCTGGCCGCCATAATGTCAGCATTCATCTGAGGTCTGCCAGTTTGTTGCAGTTGATTATAATATTGGCTGTTTAATATTTCTCTTCCGGCTTGTTCGAAATTATTTTCTCTAATCGCCGACCACATGTTGTTAAAATTATTAAGTGAAGCGCCTCCCATATTGTAGGCCATGTCAGTTAAGGCAGTCTGCCTTCCCGCCGAAAGGTCGTCAAAATCAACGCCATGTTGACTGGCTACGTCTCTAGCCTGTGCCTGATATCTAGAATAGTCATTTCTTAGTACTTGTATTGCTTCTTGTTCTGTGTTATTAAAGTTTTCTCCCGGCTGAACTTGATGTCCGAAATAGATATTTTGAGTGCTAGCATCAATGGCGTCGGTGTATTGCTCACTTCTGTAGCCTTCATGAGAAGCGATATAGGCCATGCCGTAATCTTTTTGACCGTTTGAATTACTGGCACAGGGAACCTTGGGCCCATTATTTTTGTTTTCGGGATTAGATTGCCCTAATTGTCCGTCAGTTTGAGTTGTCTGCCCTAACGAATTATAAGCACTGCCTTTGCTGTACCCTTGACTCATCACATCATAGTTGCTTGTAACTTTAATATTGCCTATTTCCGGCATATTAATTTCAGTCAGAGAAGGATTAATTAAACTAATAATAAGATAAGAGCCAAAAGCAAGTACTAATCCGGCAATAGCAGAGAAAATAGTATCTTGAGCATCACTAATCTGTTTAGGATCGCCTCTGGATGAGAGCCACTTAAAACCGCCCCACATAATGATAATAGTGGCAATAATACCAACCGCCCCCAATAAGAGATTGTACCAAGCCTTGAAGTATTCTCCCAGTAATGAACCTCTAACCGCCCCTCCCGTGACTGTTCCTACGGGAACATTGAGGGTGATGGAGATGTCATTATCATAGTCGGCGGCTAAGATTCCGGACAGAGGAATTAATGCTGATAAGCCAATAGTTATTAGAGCAAGACAAATGATTTTTTTAGACAATTTTTTCATTATTATGGCAAATTAATTTGATAAATTCTGTTGTCATTCTTTTCAGAAAAAAATATTTTTCCGGGATTGGAGCTCGAATACATAATATTTTCCACCGTTCTGGCGCCTTGAGGTTTGGCGATCATTCTTGTGTTTCCAGTGGCTAAATCTATCAGCCAGATATTGTCTTGCACCTTGTCAGCTTCACTACGATTGAGTCCGGCTCCGGCTGGCATTTCTTCTGGCGCCCCGCAAATAACAAAACGATCCTCGGCAAAGGTGCATTTATCTACGAAAGTTTTAATTGCTATCGGATTTCTTGATGCGCCAATATTTTCTCCGGAGGCCGCTGAAATCCATAGAGATGGTCGATAGTTATCATTTACATCATAAGTGCTGTAAAGCATGTAATTTCCTGAGGGCGACCATTTGCCTTCAAAGCCCCTGCCTTGAACGACCATTGAACGAAAGTTTTCTTTGTTTTGTCCGACAAAATATACTTCTGAGCGCGAGCTATCTTTGCCCTCCACATACTGCGCTACTACTTGGTTATTAGGGGACCAATTTATTTGTACCTTATCGGCGTTCGCCCCTATGGATTCTATAATTTTGGGTTGCGAGCCGTCGAATTTGGAAACCGCCAAGTATCTATTTTCAACATCATAAGCCATGTTTTTGAAAGCAATCGAGTCTCCGTTAGAGGTTATTTTTAAATCTTCCCAATGAGCCGGCAAGACCACTTGTTTTTTGGTTGCAAAATCGTAAACTATGTTTGATCCGTCTCTGAATTCTATAGTTGCCCTGTCTCCAGCGCCATCCCAAAAGACACTACTGGCTCCGAAAAAGGTTTGGTCGCTCAAGGCCACGGCCTGACCATCAGCCCCGATGCGATAGAATTTGCCGTCTTTTGTGTTGAGATAATTTATCTGTCCGCCACTAGTCATTGCTGAAAAAAGAGTCGGGTCTTTGACAAAAGCCTCCGTTCTAGTCAGTCCGCCATTAGCCACTTCTGAAATTTCGGTAGTTATAGTTGTCGGAGTCGAGGTGGCCTCTATCAGTTGACCCAAAGTTGAGGTGGAAATCGGCCTAACCCCAGCTTCTCCCGCGCCGGTAAGTTGTCCCGGCGTAGTGGTTGTAACGGGAGGCGTTATTTCCGGAGGAGCGAAAAAAGCTCTCCAGAAAAACCAATAAAGAAAGAAGGCAAACAGAATAACCGCCAAACCCATCAAGGTTATTATCGCCAATCTTTGCCAGTAAGTTTTCATATTTATTTCAAGTATTATTTATTGTGAATTTTGATTTTGAGCTGTTGTCGCAGAATTATCGGGCGGAGTGTTGGTAATTGCATCATTTAGCAATTCTTCAAACTGTCCAGTCATAATTTTGTAACCCCCGGATATTTTGTGTTCGTAAATATAATTGTAGACCAAGGCAAAGCAAAAAACGATTATCAATATCGGTAACAGTATGGGGGCAAGAAATGCTAGGATTGCTGAAATAGCTGAAACTATTGCTCCGACCACTGAGGCTAGAACAGTCCAAATGCCTTTTTTTACTGCTTGCTTAGCTAATGTTCCCGCTAATTCGCCACCCATTTGTGAAGCCATAGAAGCCATTGAAGCGCGTGCCGATTCTTTTGATCGATTCATGCCCTCTTCTTGCGAGTCTTCGTCAGTCGCTTCCTCATCTTCCTCGGCGTTTTCTTGTTGCGCCCTTCTTATTTCCAGCTGTTGACGGATTCTTGTCTCAATTGGATCGTTGATTTGTTGTGTTGTCGGAGAGATTTCTGGCGAGATTTCTCCCGAACTGATCTCCATTGCTTCTTTATTGGCGGTTTCTGAGCGGGACATTCTTAAAGCAATTTCTTGTTGAGATTCTGAAAATAGGGCAGTGTTACCCGCTGTTTTTTTATTGGCAAGACTGGCCGGAGAAGTTTTGGGTGATCCGCCAAGACTGCTCAGTGATTTTGGGACGACTGTTTTTTTGACAGCTCCCGAAGCGGCTTGTTTAGCGGCTCCGGAGGCAACTTTTTTGGTAGCTCCTGAAGCAGCCATTCTTGCGGCTCCGGCAGCTAAGGCTGGTAAAGGCATTTAGTGGTTGGTCAGACCTTAACAAAATAATAAAAGCAAGCTATTAACTTGCTTTTATTATACCATTTTCCGCCTTTAAATGTATAGTCTTGTTGGCACCGTATTTCATGGAAATTATTTTTTCCGATATTGCCGACTCAAGCTCTTCTTGCAATGTCTTTTTTATGGCCCTAACCCCTTGGTTTACCTCGGAGCGCCGTTCCGATTCCGTTGCTTTTTTCAGTATTAATTCCGTCACCGATTGATCTGTTTTTATTTTTATTCCCTTTTTGTCTTGAATGGTTTTTTGTAACCGATTGACTTCCTTGTTGATTATCTTTTTTAGAGATTTATTATCAAGCGGTTTGAAAAAAATCGTTTTATCAATTCGAGAGAGGAATTCCGGACGAAACCATTCTTTAACCTCTTTTAGCATTTTGTTTTCAAGTTCGTCGTTTTTTTCTTGTTTCAAGAAGCCAATATCTTTTTTGCCCTGGGCAAAACGAGAACCGATATTGGAAGTCATGATAATTACGGTGTTTCTGAAATTTATTTTACGTCCCGAAGCATCGGTCAGTTCTCCTCCATCCAAAACCTGCAAAAGCAAATCAAAAATTTCTTTATTGGCTTTTTCCACTTCGTCGAGCAATATAAGGGAGTGGGGTCGATGTTTAACTTTCTCAGTCAGTTGTCCGCTTTCTTTGTATCCGACATAGCCGGCCGGCGCCCCTATCAGTTTGGAAGCATTGAATTTCTCGCTGTATTCGGACATGTCTATTCTAATCAAAGCCCTGCGATCGCCGAACAGTTTTTCTGCTAGAAGTTGGGCGGTGTAAGTTTTGCCTACTCCTGAGGGTCCAATGAACAAAAATGAAGCCAAGGGTTTATCTAGGGATGAAAATCCCGCTTTAGAAACTTTTATTTTCTTAACCAGACAGGAAATAGCTTCATCTTGCCCCAAAACCTCGTCATTTATTTCTTTTTCTAGTCTCGACAATCTTTTTTCTTCTGAAGAGAGCAGGGAAGAGACGTCTATTCCGGCTTGTTTGGCTACAATCTGAGCGATTTCCTTGGTTCCGATTTTTCCTGACAACTTGTTTTTTTGTTTGGCAATTTTTTTATTGAAAGAGTCGATGTTTTCTTTTATCAAATCAGCCTGTTCTTTTAGTTTGTCGGCCAACTCCAGCTGGTCGCTATTTATGGCTTGTTTGAGGCTGCGATTGAGTTCAGACAAAGAGTCTTTTATTTTTTTGATCTCGATTTCTATTTTTGATGGCTTGCGTTTTATTTTTACTCTGGCTGCCGCTTCATCAATCACGTCTATTGCCTTATCCGGTAAAAATTTTTCCGGCTGATAACGCTGAGTTAATTCTATCGCCGAATCAACAGCTTCATTGCTTATTGAAACCCCATGAAAATTTTCAAAGTAGGGGCGAATTCCCGTTAAAATTTCTTTTGCGCTGACGCTGTCAGGTTCCTCTATTTTAATTGTTTGAAAGCGTCTTTCCAAGGCAGGGTCGTTTTCAATGGATTTTCTGTAGTCAGAAAAAGTTGTAGCGCCAATACAACGGATTTCTCCTCTCGCTAGAGCTGGCTTTAAAATATTGGCCGCATCCATTGATCCGGAAGCGGAGCCGGCACCGACGATCGTATGCAGTTCGTCGATGAACAAAATTACGTCAGGTCTTGAAGAAACTTCTTCAATCAGTTGCTTGATTCTTCCTTCAAATTCGCCTCTATAGGAAGTGCCGGCAACTAAAGAGGGCATGCTAAGCGAGTATATTTTTTTATCCGAAAGCACTTCCGGCACCTCTGATTGCAGTATTTTTTTAGCCAATCCTTCGACTATGGCTGTTTTGCCAACACCGGGATCGCCCAAGAGCAGGGGATTATTTTTGGTGCGTCGGCATAAAATTTCTATGATGCGATCGATTTCTTTTTCTCTGGCTATTACCGGGTCTATCTTTTTTTGTGCTGATTGAGAACATAGGTTCTTGCCAAAAAAATCAAGCAGACTACGGGATTCATTGGGCTCGTCATCCTCTTCTAGTTCATTAAAATCATAGGAGTTTTTAAAGTGTTCGGTTATTTCCGAGAGTTTACTAGAAGATTTAAGCATATTTGCCATTCTTCTTTCCAGATCAACTGTGTCTAGATTTGCTTCTTTGATAATTTTTGTCAGACCATTGGTTTTTGTTTGTAGTAGGGCGGCAAGCAAGTGTTCGCTTCCAACATATTTATGCTTGTGTTGGTAGGCTATTTTTACAGCAAGATTTATAGCTTCCTTGGATTCTTGCGAAAGATTAACAAGCTCCAAGAAATCATTAATTTTTATTGGATATTGGGATTGTATTTGGTCTTTTAATTTCTCCGAAGTTAGTCCCAGAGAGATTATCGCTTCCCCAGCTAAACTGCCCCGCTGGGAGACTAAGCCAAATAGCAAGTGCTCTAATTCTACAGATTTATGACCCAATTGAGACGCTAAAGAGCCGGCATTTTCAATAGCGGTTTTTAAATGATCGGAAAATTTATTGAAGCCTTGGATCTGGGTCTTTTTTTCTTTTTCTGGTCTTGCCATGGAAATGGTTTTTATGGTCTGATGTCTTGGTATTTTGGAAAAAATATTGTATAATAAATTATAGTAAATGGTTGTGGATAAGTCAATTTTATTAATTGTTGTATTGCTGGGCGTGGTCGCATTGTTTTAGTTAGTATTATTTTTAATAGCGATTTCAAAAAAAATTGGAGTCGGAAGGTGACACTTATGCTTCAAAGAAGCTACATAAAGCCGGTAATTTTGCCTATTTTGGCTGTTTTTATACTGGCTTTTTTTGCTGTTTACTTTTTAGGAGGTTATGATCAGGCTGAGGCGGCGCAATGGACTGGGCCAAATCCCGATTTTCCCCCTCCCCAAAATAATGTTGAGGCTCCGCTTAGAACTGATACTGTTTTTAAGGGACACGTTTACGGGAAATATGGATCTCTTATTCTGAATGGTAGTAGTACGACAGGAGGATTAAATTGCACCACTAGCGATTCGATAATTTGGGATGGCGACACTTTTGTTTGCGGGGTAGCCGCCTCTAATTCCGGCCTGCTAGATGTTTTAAACAACAACTCAGACGCTTCTGGGTTTGTTGGTGGTGTTAGCATTGGCGATTTAACGTCCGAGGATGACTCCTGGCTTGATTTGGGTGGACCATTGACGGTTAAGTGGCTTCACGCTACTTCTACCGAAGGAGAAAGCGTCATAGCTCATGACTTAGCTATTAGGGGCAATGTTCTGACTAGCAATGATATTTCTTTTGCCAATGGCAAATCTTTAAGAATAGATCGTTCTGGAACCACTACCGCATTATTTGTTGGCAATTATGCTGACGACAAATTTGATCGCTCTAGCGGGGATAAGGCAGATTTATTCGTTGAAGGAATTGTTGACGCCGGTTCGTTATGCGTTAACGGCGACTGCGTGAATAACTTTAATAATTTAGGAGGGGCAGTGTTTAAGCAGCTATCAGCTTCCAGCTCTACCGGAAGTGCCGGCGGTTATAGTGGTGCCAATAATAAGTGTCCAACGGGCATGCATGTTTGTACGATGGAAGAAATTTTAAACACAATCAATAAAAAATTGATGCCTCCAGGAGTTACTGGTTTTGCTTGGGTTTCTGCTGGTGCCCCAGGTCATATTTCTACCGGAAATGATTGTAGCGGTTGGACCAATGGAACCGCAGATTATATGGGCAGGGCCTGGTCGTTTACTAATAGTTTTGGAACCATGGCGCCATGCATGTCATCAGCTAAGTTCGCTTGTTGTCAATAATATGATAATAAACAAAAAAACAATCCTCCCTTTTATTTCGTCGTTATTGTCACTAACGATGATTCCCCTTATTTTTGGTTTGTTTGTGTCAGATGCTTCAGCTGCTGCTACTTGTCCTAGCACCTGGCAACCAGCCTATGCAGTTGATTGTATTGATCCAGCATATCCGTATGCCTGTGGTTTTTCTGCAAGTGGCTTACCTCAATGTAAGGCGAGTTTACCAACAACGACCTGTAATGGTGGAACAATTGATTATAATTGCAACTCTTGTACGGCTTCATGTCAGTGTCCAAGCGGACAAATTTTATGTTCTGGGACTTGTAAAGAGCCACTCTCCAATTCTGCCTGCACAACTCAAAACAGAGAGGTTGATCCTTGCACTGGAACGTGTGGCGCTTGCAAAACTGGGTACACAGATTGTTCTGGTACCTGCAAACTAAGTTCCAGTCCTACCTGCGTTTCTCCCAATGTTTACAATCCTTGTACTGGCGCTTGTACTGCTCCGACTAGATATATTGAGGCATCTCCTGCCGCCGTCCAAAACGATTTTATAAACATCAGCAAAGGAGTACTTGCTGCGTCTTCTACAATGGTTGGCTCGGGATATTTCGGTGGTGAAGCAATGTTTGGTTCGTATTGGAATGGAGTCGCAATGACTTCACCTATAACTTTAAGTAGTGGAAAAAATCTTTTGTATGGACAAATAAATAGTGGCTCCACTGGCGGAAACTTAATGCTTTTAGAAAAAGGTACA
>MWBE01000044.1 GCA_002068915.1 Parcubacteria group bacterium ADurb.Bin326 | reverse complement strand
CACTAATTTTTTTCCAGCAAACTTGTCGGCATCAAAACCATTACCAAATGGACAGCGAACATAAGCAATATCGCCAACCCTCATCTGGTTCAGCTTGTGCGTCAATTGGCCGACATCGCGAATTGCCAGCTCAAAGTATTTTCCGGCAACCGACGGCGAAGAACAAACACTGATTGGACACTCACCCCAATCAGGAAAACCTATTTGCATGAACTGCCCCGGCAAGTAGGCAAAATTTTTTTGTATTTTTTTATCAATAAATTCCAAACGCAACAAAACCGTATCAACTGACTCGCGATTGACGGCAATAACCCTTACCTGTTTTGGTAAATAGATGTTATTCATTTCATCTTCATTAAAGTGGCGATGTTTTTGGCAATATCGATTCCTACTGGACAAACTTTGGTGCAACGACCGCAAGACACGCAACCAGACACACGATAACCAAATGGTACGCGGACAAATTTATGGACATACCAAAAAAATATTTTCTTGCCCACCGTATCCAATTCTTTATGTCCGCCAGCAACCTTGGAAAAATCATTATAAAAACAGTTGCCCCAATGTCGTTCGCGCGCCGGAGAATTGTTGTCGGATTTATCTTCCAAATCAAAACAGTAACAAGTAGGACAAGCAATGGAGCACTTGCCACAAGAAATGCACTTTTTACCCAACTCCTCCCAAATGCGCTTACCAGCACTTTTTTCCACTTTTTCCATTAGAAGCATCATTCTTTTGTCTGGCCCCTCTTCAGGAATTGGCCCAGCAAACTCCACATGGTCAAAATTTTTAATGCCTAAAGATTCTAGTATTGTTTGTCCCTTTTCTGATCCGGAATAAAACTTATAAACTCCGCCCTTGGTTTGGGCAATAAAAACATCAAAAGACACATGCTCTAAGATATCCTCTTCATAATTATGACTAAATGGTTTCAGTTTTTTATACTCATTGGGCCAATTGGCGCCATAGCCAATTATCAATATTTGACGACGACGCTTCTGATAATAAATATCATTACTGAAAACCAAATCAAACAATGACAAAGCTTTTAGGTCAACCACATTAATGCCGATTAAAGCGGTTCTTTCGATTTTATTTAAGATCTCTTTCATTTTCCCACCCGAATGATCTGCGATTTTTTCAGTCGCCGGCAAAATGTATGACTTCCAAGATTTTTCCGGCAAAACTCCACTCCAATCAATTTCCTCAAAATCTTTGACCTGGGCAATAGTCAAAATACCGTTCTGACGAACGGGAGCGATTAATTTGAAGCCACTGGCTAAGTTTTTTACAAATAATTGTAACTTAGCCTTGTCACCTTCTTGTTTCATGTTTCTATTATAGCACAAAACTGGTCAAAAATAAAAATCCCCAGTTAGGGGATTTTTTCTAACCCAACTTGTTTTTTAGGTATTCTTTCAGTTGTCCGCCTATTTCCCGATCTTCTAACCCCAATTCTATATTGGTCCTGAGCCAACTAAGCTTATTACCCGTATCATAGTGAATTCCATCAATAATTTTAGCATAAACCGAACGTTGTTTAGTCAAAATATCAATGGCATCGGTCAAATACTTCTCTCGTCCAGCCACTGGAGGCATAGTATCTAAGATATTAAATATCTCCGATGGCAAAATATAACCACCCAGCGACCCAACCCTGCTTACTGCTGCCTCTGGTCCAGGCTTTTCTATCAAAGATTGAACTTCATAAATACCAGGTTCTTTTTCTGGCCCACCAACAATGCCATACTTCTTGGTTCCTTCATCATCAGTGTTAATAGCAGAAATCACCGGATCGCCATATTTTTCGTAAACCCCGATCAATTGCGACAAAAACGGCTTACCCTCGGGACAAACAAAAATTTCATCACCCCAGACTACGGCAAAAGCCTCATCACCTATCAAATGACGACAATTTAATACTGGTGTGCCGGTTCCATATGGACCCTTTTGTCTAACATAAATAAAATTAGCCATTTCCGAAATTTCTTTGACTGTTTGAGCCGCCTGGTCTTTCCCCGCCCTTAAACAAAATTCCTCCAGCCACTCATTGCGATCAAAGTGATCCTCAATTGTCCGCTTGGAAGCTCCGGTTACTAAAATCACGTCGGTTATACCAGATTTAACAGCCTCTTCTACTACATACTGGATAACAGGCTTATCCAAAATCGGCAACATCTCTTTCGGGATTGACTTGGTGGCCGGCAACATCCTTGTCCCTAAGCCGGCAACCGGTATTACTAATTTTCTAACTTTTTGCATAGCTTTTTTTGACTTATTTTCTCACACACTAGTCCCCCATTTTTTTAGGCCCATCCAATTGCAAGGGCTCAATCACGCTTTCCGCTCCGGTAATTTTAACAACATCCTTGTCAATCTTTTTTAATTCCTTATCAGCCAAATTATAAGCATTAACTGTTGTTGCCAAATTATTGCCTAGTTTTTTGAAATAATCGTCATAAGCCAAAATGTGTTTACCCAATCCCTCAACTCTCTTGATAATGTCTTTGGTCTGTTCTTCAATTTTCAAAGCGCGCAAACCCTGCAAAACTGTCTGCAAATAAGCAGCAAAGGTCGTGGGAGAAACAATAATAACCTTCTTTTCCTTAAAAGCGTAATCAATCAAGCTGCGAGTAT
>MWBE01000043.1 GCA_002068915.1 Parcubacteria group bacterium ADurb.Bin326 | reverse complement strand
TCCGGGGCATAATGATTGTTGTTGGCGTAAACCCTGATACCGACCGCATCTAAAGTATCGGCAGCATCCATGTTAACTAAGGAAATCTTATAAACTCTGAGATTGGAATCAAAGTCATTATTTTCACCATTTAAAACAACGCTGCCGCTACAATCATTATCCCAATAAAGCTTAATCTTATAATTTCCTGGCTGACTTATTGTTATTGGCTGATCTATTTTTGTAATTTGCCTGTCTTGAGGAGGAGAGGCTAAAACAGAAGTGGTTGCCAATAAACCATCGTCAAAATAAAAACCAATTCTGTGATAAATAGATCCCTTCACTATGTCGCAACCATTATTAATGTAGACCTGGGTATTTGTGGCTCCAGGAGACAAATTGGTTTCTGGAGGAATTAGTCTCAAAGAGCCTTCTGCATTGGATGTTTCTGTTAATAGATAATATTTACCTGGCTTAGGAACATTAAACTCAAAAGTAAAAATTGAGTTCCAGCTACTTGAAATACTGCCATCACTATTTGTAGAACATGCGCTAGAAGCTTTTATATTGCAGACACTCTCTGAAGCTTTAAAAGTAGAAGTAGCAGAGAAATCGTAACGACTGCCCTCAGCTAAATTACCCACCCTACCAAATAAGAACTCCTTTACCTTGTTGTCACAAATGCTATCAAAAACATTTTTGTTTTCTTTCCAGCCGGATTGGTAATAAAAATTTCTTTTGTTATTCCATAATTGAACAGTGCTTCCATCATAATAACCGAGTGTGGGCTTAAAATTAGTGGATGTTGCTGGACGACCACCATTCGCGTTTTCCCAATTCGTAGCGAATACAATATAATTACCATAGGAATCCCAGAGTTGGATACTGGTAAGAGAAGAATAACCTGCTATTGGTTTAAAGACGCCAGATACATCATTTATGTCCAACCCTCCGGTACCACCGTAGTTCGGTCTGAAAGAGTTTTTGTTTTCCCAAGTTGAATTTTCATCGTTTGTAATTCTGGTATAATAATTGCCTGAAGCGTCCCAAAGCTGAATATTGTCGAGATATGATTTGTAGCCTACTTTCGGGACAAAACCATTGGGCAATCCAGTCTTAATACAATCATTCCATCTATCGCCGTTATAAACCTTACAAACACCGCGATCATTCCAAAGCTCTAACTTATTGTCATAAGAATAGCCTACGACCGCCTTAAATCCATTGGGCAGGCCCTGCTGTTGCCAATAGCCCTTATCTACCCTCTTCCATCCTTGGGTGTCATAAGAATAAAGGTCCCCTCCGGTGCTCCACAAATACAACCTATCACCCCAATTGTCATCTTCGCTGTTACTATAATAAACGCCCATCGCCGGCACAAAATTAGCCGGCAAGTTTTGACAATCATCGCCAGTTAAGCCGGTGGCGATTCCACCTTGTAATTTTCCGGTTAAGCCGTCGTATTTGGAAATCGAGGGCAGATCATCGTCGATAAAAATCTGACAAGAACCTTCTGCTCCGCCACAATCGCTATTAGAATTACAAGACTTCCCCTTATTAGCTCCGGAGACGCAGGCTTTAGCGACTCCGGCGTCACGGCAATAATAAGTTCCGAAATTAGTGTTATGACAAGTTCCGCTACCAGAAGTACAGTTGTTAGAATTATCTAGAAATGGGAAGTTTCTGGCGTCCGGCCAAGGATTATTACAGAAATAAGTAACTATTGGAAAATCTTTTGAGGTAGAACTTGCGGAACCATCGGAAACAGTGTCTGAAGCGACTAAATTCAAAATTGTTTTACCAGGATTGGCTCCGGAAGTGACCCAAGAATCTCCAGAATAAGTGGAGCTAGAGAAATCTTCGACTACAGTTCTAGTATTGATATTGAAAACCTTCGCCTCAAACTCAGCGCGCAAAGGCCAACTACCACTACCTCCGGACTTGTCACCTAAGGCCCAATACCTGTAAAGATGTTGATTGCCTTTTTTGTAGGCGGATAACCCGGAAACCGAACCATCGCTCCTGAGATCGTAGCCATTATTATCTTTATCCTTTGTCCAGGCGGCTGACATATCATCATCATAAGGATCGTCGCTATAGCGTCCGCATTCATCCGGCTTGCCAGAATCCGGATCAGAATAACAGAAGAATCCGTCCGATTGCTTAACTAATCCTTTGGGCCAAACTTCGACGTCAATTTTTCTCATTGGACAAACAGCTCCATAAGTATTAACCTTGGCGGTAGTCGTGCCATTCATGCCATTGATAGTAGTATAAGTAGTTACGGCCAAATATTCTGAATTGACATCGAGGTTTTGTGACGGAATATAGTTAATTACTCTAAAGTTGTTCTCAATAGAATAAGCTAAGGCTTCGGTACTAGTAGATCCAATATTGAAGACCCTTCTATAGTTACCCTTATCCATCGCTGATAAATCCGACAGGCTGTAGGTCTCGTCTGATATTGGACACCAATAATTAGCCGCGACAACCGGTCGTAAACCGAATACTCTTCTGACAGCATTGGCCAAGGTATTCCAAATGCGTCTCCAGAAACCAATTTCGGAATTTTCAATACAACCGGTCCCATCGGATTCCTGGCCTTCATACATTTTAACAGTGTAAGAAGCGACGTTGGATGAAGCCTTAAATCTCCAGATGCCATTCGGGCAAGGGTTGGCTTCTATGATTGAATCTTCACAAAATGCCGCGGAATCAGAGAGTCTAAACACCCATGAGAAGCTATCGTGTTGCCCATTTTCTAATTTGCCGTTGTTGCAAGTCGAATCGGTTCCGCTGGAACCGCTAAGTAAGCAACTTAAAGAGCATCGGGCAGTGGCGGCGTCCCCATTATTCAATCCGTCATCGCACTGCTCTCCTGATTCAATTTTTCCATTACCGCATACTGGCACATTAACCGGAGATCCGGTGTGCAAACTACTGGAATTACATCCGGGATCAGTGCTGGTACAAACTTTAGAATTACCAGAAATTATGTCATAGCCGGAAACCCACAAACAAGTATCGGGATCACAGCCTTTAGTGGTATTGTTGGAGGCGCTACCAAAATCGCACTGTTCGCCGTATTCAACTTTACCATTCTTACAACGAGATGAACGGCCGTTGCTTCCTTCCCACAGACAATTATTGCTGCAACCATCGTCATTAGCGGAATTACTGTCGTCACAATCCTCTCCCGGCTCAACTTTTCCATTACCGCAGGAAGCGATGTTGGTGTTGCCGATTTTTTGACAAAGATTATTACAATACGGCGTGGTACCGGTAGCGAATCTGCACTCCTCTGAGAGTGAGCCACACAAATTAGAGGTGGCGACAAATTTGCAAGTAGCATTATCGCATTTTCCTGCATCCGGATCGCCAGACCTCCAAGGATAAACAGAAGGATCGCAGGCTTCGCCTCCGCTGTTGGGATAAATAGAATAATTAAGTCCTTCTAAATTGGAATCTGCGAAAGATTTGATTCCGCCAACTCCGCCACGAACAATTACTCTGTAGTAGGTTGAGGTCGATAAATCTACTGTCGGCCTTAAGATGACATTACCCGTCAAATAAGGAGTACTACTGATCGTTCCCGAGTTTTGCGGCCTAATAATACTAAAAGGTTGGTAGATCATTGAGACGCACTCCTCACTGTTATCATTGCACTTATAAAGACCGATATTCTTAGTGCTATTAGAAATTAAATCACCATACGTAGCCGATTGCCCCTTACCGTCGGAAGAGAAATTGAAATAAATATCAGAATTAAGACAATCAGTGTTGCCATAACTTACAATTCTAAATCCGCCGTAACCGATTTGCAAAGTTCCGTAACCGTATTTATCATCCAGACAAGATGTGCTATCGGCTGACCTAGTATTTTCAGCTCTAGCCTTAATTTTCACTTGGCCTTCTTCCTTGGCAAAAGCCTTGGAGGTGTAGCTGTTATCTTGATCAGTTGAAACACAAGTTGTGTCTTCGTCATCACAGATAGTGGCAATGACCTCTCCAGTGTTAGCGTCACAAGTAACGTTTTCGTCGCCAAGACTTATTAAAGATCTCCAATCCCAAGTATAACGAGCAGGATTAAGGTGATTACAGTTAGCCGCCTGAGGATCGGCATTATATGTTTGAGTCAATCCGACATAGCGCAAAAATCTCAACTGCGGTAAGACGGCAACATTTTCAATGGGGCACTCGGCCGTTCCTGTTTTGAAATACCAGAAATAATCATCTCGTCCGTTATTGAAATAACTGGTTCCTGGGATGGTTGGGGTGAGCAGAGTTCCGTCGGCAGTTTCTATACCAGCCGTAGTGATAGCGCCACGTACGCCACCATTACCTCCTTTGATAATTACGCGATACCAAGAATTTTGATCAAAAAGAAAATTCGTCGGCGGAATAAGTCTGATTCCATCCGGCTTAGTAGTATCACTAACATCAACTGAGGCCGTCATTAATTCTTGAAGACTCAAATCGGGATGAGAATAGGAGAAGGGATTTCTTGTCCAAGTACTAGTACTAACATTTTTACAATCACCAATAGTAGTAGAAGTGGCCTTTCCGGGGTCGCATTTCTGAACAATTATATTTTCAGGGTCTGTAAGAGTACTATCAACCATATTACGATTGAAAAGAGCAAAAACAACAGCGTTAGTACAAGCATCCCGCTGGCCTTTCCAGGGACTAGGACTTTGCAATATCCTCTTAGTTGCATCTTCGTCATTGGTACAATATTGACTTTCTACAACTACGGGCGAAGAAAAATCATTGTGCGCCGGGCAAACTCCAAAATGACCGCTGGAAGTTTCTTTGACTGTTATTTTAAAGAAATACAAATCTATTCCATCTTTAAAATAACTAATGATATCATTTACATACTTTCTCCATCTGCTTTCTCTTTTAGCCGTAGTGGTAGCCCTGCCGGATATTGCAGTTGTCGAGCTTTGATCATAAATAGTCGTCTCATTACCATTCAAATCCAAAACCGCCGAATATGCCGTCTTTGGAGTTCCCGTGACCCACAAAATAAGCCATCGATGTCTTTCATACCAATCCCAATCGTAATTTGATTCCTGAAGCATCAGACAAACATTGTCTTCCGATATCGGCGACGCTCTATGAATCCTCTTTTGTCCAAAATAGCGATTGAAATAATTTTTGGGTGAGCAATTAATGCAACCAACCGGGCATGGATCCGTGCTTGGCCTAACCTCGACATTCCAACAAAAAGCGACTGAAGACGACACCATTATTGCACTGGTACTAGCGCAATCTTCGGCGTTTACCACTCTGTTATCTCTGATAAGATTGGAGCCCGTCTCACTTAGCACGTCCTTGGAAATTAACACTCTGTACTTGGCGCCGGCACTCAATGTAAGTCCGGAAATCTGGAAAGTGTCACTACCTCCCTCGCCCAGTGAAGTGAACTTTTCTATCTGGCCATCCGTAATTTCTTCTGCCGTCCAATTAGATCCATCTTGCTTGAAAACTTTAAGTGTCGAAGAATTCAACGTCGGAGAGGAAATCGGCATCGTAAATCTAGCCGAGATGACGGAATTAGTGCAAGCCAAACTATCCCTAACTGCTAAATTAGGGTGGGTAGAGGTATTCCATTCATTGGGCCAAGGCGTCGGTGAAGGCAACATATCGGAATCCAAACACTGCGGACTCCTGCTGCAATCAACAACTACTTGAAAAGCATCGGCCGGAGGAACGGCTGAAGCCAAGAAGGCCCAAGTAAAAATAGACAGAGTAGAAGTGGCTTGAGTCGGATAGTCGATGCAACTCGGATCAGCCTTAATACAGGCGCCAAAATAGCCATTGGTGTCACAAACCCTGACGTAATCACAATTGCTGACTTTGGGACAAGCCTTACGATCAACCTCGCCCGGCTTACAAAAATTACCTTTTTGAACACAGGTACAAGGGTCACTACTTAAAGATACTTCGTTGATAATCGGCTTGTCGGATAAATTTTCTCCACTGGCAACAACACCATTTGAGGTATT
This sequence comes from Parcubacteria group bacterium ADurb.Bin326, assembly GCA_002068915.1. Lineage (GTDB taxonomy): Bacteria > Patescibacteriota > Patescibacteriia > 2-01-FULL-39-33 > 2-01-FULL-39-33 > CAISTG01. The sequence continues at coordinate 2,347 of MWBE01000043.1, read as the reverse complement.
AGGAGTTGAAGAAGAAAAGTAGACAAAGCTACCCTTATCACCGTCAGCTACACGACCGAATGAGTAGGGGTAGAAAGCGGAGCTAGTTGTGCTTACCAAATAGGAATCAAGCAGTTCTCCATTATTAACTCCTGCTAATAAAAGCTGGGTATGATCATTGATCGGTAAGTCAAACACTCCGAAATTATTAGCTGCAACATTTTTTTGAAAACAATCTCCTTTCGACAAAAATAAATGATCAAAAAACTTTGTCTCTCTCCAACCAATCTCTACTCTCCCAGATGTTTCTTGTGATAACGAAAAAGGTATCTTTTGCCATTGCCAAAAATCACCCTTATTGCTCACTTTCTTTTCGGCAAAAAAAGACATTCCTGGAATTTTGTATATGAAGCTGTCGCTTGAAGAATTTTCAGCCCTCAGTCTAATAAATAGACTATAATTTCCTGGAGATAATATTAGCTCTTCGCTGGAAATTTTTGTATTTTCATTGATAACTCCATCGGATCCACTCATACGAATCGAGCCGTCAGCTTCTTCGGTTATGCTATCGCTATCGAAAATAATAACCGTATGTCTATCTAAATCTTTGGCCTTTTTACTCCAGACCACGGAACACAAAAAAGTCTCTTTCGTCTCGTTGGTCGGATTATAAACTTCCACAAACCCTTGATCTGAGCCCTCGGTCTTACAGAATAAGTCTTTGGAAATGCAGCCATTCAAATCACAGGTTCCGTCGTTCCACAGCGCTGAAGAACAGTCCATTCCTGGCACCGGATTTTTTCTGGCAATGAAAGGCCATGTAAATACAGCCAAGGTAGAAGTTGATGTTCCTAAATAAGAAATACAACCGGGATCAGCCACACAATCGGACCACTGCCCATTAACGCAAACTTTTTTGCCTGAGCAGCCACCGACTAAGCAAACATCCTCTTCTCCATTATCGCAAACAGCTGCAACCTCTGACTGGCAAGTACAATTTTTCGCCGGGTTACAATTCTCATCATAATAAGGCAACGTCGAACTAGTTTTTTGACAAAACTGACACTCCAATCCGGCAGCAACGCAAGTATCAATATCCTCATTACAAGCATTAGAGTCATAACCGCAAGGATCGCCCAATCTGCCAGCACTCAACAAAAAGGCATAATAATTACTATATTCTGAACCATTATAAATTCTAATACTAGTTCTGCCTGTCTTATTTTCCGGCAGGGTTTCGACGGTTCTTATTGACGTCCAATTACTGGCCGTACTAGTGATATTGTCATTCCTCCAAGTCGAGGAAACAAAGTCAAAATAACGCATCGACCAGACAACGTTTTGGACGCCTGAAGTTGGAAAATTATTACCACTTATCGTAGTAGTAGCCGGATAAACCCCAGAAGAAGGAACTGCGCTACAAATACCGGGACGCACCACATCATTAACCAAAAATCCCTTATAATTACTAACTCTTGAGGGCGTGGCGGAAGCAGTTGCTGTTTCAGGAATTGCTGCAGTGACGACGGTCACTTGATAATTAGTGGCGGTCGTAGAAGAAATGTCTTCATAATCAACGCTGGAAATATCAAGTCCTGACGGCACCTCAACTATAATTTGATTACTCTTCCAAGAGTTGGCACAATCAGCTAATGGCGCTGAGGTAGTAGTATTGTCACTAACATTTTTAAAAACAACAGTTCCGGTAGCATTACCAAAACGACGTCCGGAGATAGTTATATAATTTCCGGATGCGCCATTAGGAATGTCGTCTTTGGCTGCGTTGCCCAGAAATCCGTAGGTAGAAGTGGGATTGTTTCCTTCAGTATCTTTTGCCGGAGAAATATAGGTTATGACTGGAGTGCTGGAAGATATTATGTCATACCACGTGTCATCATCGTCGCCGTCATCACCTGAACCGCAACCGGGGTCGTCTTTAATACAAATGCCCGACATGCCTAAGTCATTACAAACACTGGTTCCGGGACAATACTCACCAACCACGCAAGTCTCGACGGTTCCCGGCTCACAACCCTCTCCCGGTCCCGGGCCATTCAAATTAAAAGCATTGACTAAAAATGAGGCTATGCCGAAAGCTGAAACAGTAAGTATTAATCCTATCAATGCTCCAGCCATTATTTTTTTGGCCTTATCTATTTTGGCAGGATCGCCTCCGGCAGTCATCCAAGTGAAGCCGGCATACATAAAAATAACCATCATTATAACTCCGACTAAACCCAAAAACACCCTAATCAACCCAGCAATAAACCCGGCCAGACTTACACTACCAAAAGGTCCGCTAACTGATTCTAGAGTCAAGTTTTGGGCTTGAGCTATAACCGGCAACAGAAACAATATGGCAAAACAA
>MWBE01000042.1 GCA_002068915.1 Parcubacteria group bacterium ADurb.Bin326 | reverse complement strand
ATCAATCGTGCTCAGGCGGCTCTTGGTCTAGAAGAAGACGCAAATGTTGGGTTGGGTATCGAAGTAGGTTACGAGAAAATTGATGGTCGATATAATATTTTGTGCTGGGCGACAGCTGTCTCGGGCGGTGAAATAATTAGTTGTTGCTCAACGCCTTTTCCGATGCCGGAATTCCATCATGATGTTGTCGAAAAGGGCTTGGACTTAAGTGATCATGTCCGAACTTTTCGGGATATGAGTTATGATCCAGCTCATTTGCGTTTGGCGGAGGATTTAATTCATCGCGAACCCTATTTGATGGATGCGATGCGACAGATTATTGAAAAATTAAAATAAATGACACAATCCCAGGCGCTGGATATTATGAAAACCGGCGCTAACATTTTTCTCACCGGCGAGCCGGGCTCGGGCAAGACACATATCATCAATAAGTATGTGTCTTATTTGCGTTCTTGTGGGATTGAACCGGCGATCACGGCCTCAACCGGCATCGCTGCCACCCACATTGGCGGGATGACTATTCATTCGTGGAGCGGTATCGGTATCAAGACGGAGTTGAGTAAGCACGATATTGAGAAAATTGTTACTAACAAAAAATACAAGAAGCGACTTGAGGATACCAAGGTTTTAATTATCGATGAAATTTCCATGTTGCCGCCGGAAGCTTTGAACTTAGTAGAGTTGGTCTGCCGTCGCGCCAAGAAAAATCCTCAGCCGTTTGGCGGAATGCAAGTGATTTTTGTCGGCGACTTTTTCCAATTGCCACCGATCAGTAAATCCGACTCCGGTCGGCCTCAGCAAAAGATGTTTGCCAGCGTGTCCGAGCGTTTTGCTTTTGGCTCGCTTGCTTGGCAAGCTTCAGCACCCGTCATTTGCTATTTGTCCGAGCAATATCGTCAGGATGATAAAGAGTATTTAGATTTGCTTTCCGCTATCCGCGCCAATCGGTTTAATGAAGATCATGTGGCGCGACTGGAGAGATGCAAAATTAATTATAGCGAAGCGCCCCAGGGATTGCCCAAACTTTTTACGCACAATCTGGATGTTGACCGAGTCAATAATGAAATGCTGTCCCAGCTCGACGGCAAATATCATTCGTTTGAGATGCGAGGCCAGGGCCCGCGCCCCTTGGTTGAAACTCTCAAACGCGGTTGTCTGTCTCCGGAAACTTTGGAGTTGAAAATCGGCGCCTCTATCATGTTTACCAAAAACAGTCCCAAGGGGTTATTTGTTAATGGTACTTTGGGCAAGGTGGCTGGCTTTGATCCGGCCAATAGTTATCCGATCATATCGCTTCGCGATGGCCGCAAGTTGACCGTAGAGCTGGCCGATTGGATGTTGGAGGATAACGGTGTTGATGTGGCGCGCGTGACGCAGTTTCCGTTGCGGTTGGCGTGGGCGATCACCGTGCATAAAAGTCAAGGCATGAGTTTGGATGGCGCTGTCATCGATTTGTCTTCTGTTTTTGAATACGGTCAGGGCTATGTGGCGCTCTCGCGCGTGCGTCGTTTGTCGGGACTGCATTTGATCGGCTGGAATAATCGCGCGGTTGAGGTGCATCCGGAGATTGTCGCCAAAGATAGCGACTTCAAATCGTCCTCATTTCGCGAAGCAGAAGTATTTTCCGGCATGGACGCGGATAATTTAAAAACTTTACACAATCATTTCATTAATCTCTGCGGTGGCCGGGAAGGTTTGATGGCTGAGCGCGAGATCAAGGATTTTTTCCAATCAAAAAAGTAGCAAAAAAGAAAACCAAAGGCGACACAGTTGAGGAAACCCTGGCGCACTGGCGCGAAGGCAAGGGTTTGGAAGAAATTTGTGAGGCCAGGGGGTTGAAGAGTTCCACGATTTTGTCGCACTTGGAAAAATTGTCAGGCGCGGGCAAGATTAATCCGGAAGAATTGTTGAAATTAATCTCGGCGGAATTGTGTGAAGTCCTACCTGAGATTCATCAGGCCTTTCAACAATTGGAGACAACTAAGTTGGCTGAAGTTTTTTCGCATTTCAAGGGCCGACATTCTTTTGAAGATTTGCGCTTGGCGCGTCTGGTTTTGGAAAAATAAACAGGAGCTTTTCGGTTTTTTTAATAAACTTGATTTTTTTAAAAATTTTTGGTATAATATAAGTGTTAGTAATTTATCAACTAAAAAAGTTATATGGGAAAGTTTGAACGTGGCGGGAAATTCGGTTCTGGCAGAGGCCGAGGCGATCGCGGTGATAGAGGTGATCGGCCACAAATGCATGATGTTATTTGCGATGATTGCGGAAGAAAGTGCCAAGTTCCTTTTCGTCCTACCGGCGATAAGCCGATTTATTGCAGTGATTGTTTTAGCGATCACGGCGGTTCTGATCGTTCTGAGAGGCGTGGTGGCGATCGAAGCTTCGGTGACCGTGGCGAGCGTCAGAAATTTAGCGCTGTTTGCGCTAAGTGTGGCAAGAGATGCGAAGTGCCTTTTCGTCCTACCGGCGGCAAGCCTGTTTATTGCGATGATTGTTTTGACAAGGGTGGCGATGATAACCGCGGACGTGGCAGAGGAGCTGGTTCATCGGTTGATTTGGCCGAAGTCAATGCCAAGCTCGATCGTATCTTGAAACTTTTGACCTCAACCGCAGCTGATGTTGTCGAGGCAACAGGCAAGAAAGAAAAGAAAGTGAAACCGATTGAATTAGAAGATGAGGGAATAATAATTACCGAGTCCAAGCCTAAAAAGGAAAAGAAAGTTGCTAAAGCTAAGCCGGCCGAAAAGAAAAAGGCGGTTAAGAAAAAGAAGTAATAGTATTATAAATAAAATTGCCCGACATAAACGCCGGGTAATTTTATTTGATGAATTTGATAAATATTGCCCCAATTATTCTATTTGACACTAAAAAATAAAAGTGTTAATATTATTTTTGTGCCCCAAATCAGCGTAATCAATATGATTGCCAACTCACCCGCAGCCAAATACCTGCTGGTTGTAAAAAATCAATTTTCGCAAGTCCTAAGTTACCGTTTTGAAATATTCGGTAATTTTGTTTTTCGCATGTTTGACTTCATCGCCGTGGCCACCTTCAGTACGAGGGCGGTGTCGGCGGTTGGCGTGGCCACCAGGGCCATGCTCGGTTGCTGTTTCTGTTCTTCTGTCATGGGCCGTTTCTCCTTGTTCTCATCCTCCGTCTGTGGAGGGTTGCTTTGCCGTGTTTTAAACTTTTGGGAATGTACGTGTCACACAGTGTGACAACTTAAAAGTATAGCATAAATTGTATAATTTGTCAATACTTAGTAGATTTTTCTTTATTTTTAAGCATTTTTGTGCCTACCACAATTCCATTGGCTAATAATAACTATTTTGTATATAATTGGATTGAGACAGTCTAAGCAATTAAATCCAAACATATGCTAAGCAGTAAACAACTAAGCGTTCTCAAGGAATTTGATTATGAAATTGAAAAACTTTGCCAGGAAATAATGGAGTTGCGTGAGAAAATTGGCGGTCTGGAATATGATAATGGCAAGATGAAAGAGGCCATCGGCTACATGGAATTGGCCAACGAGGATTTAAGAGGACAATTATCTGAAATGAATCGTCGATAAGTTAAAGATAATTATTTTTGATTTTTTGTGATACAATTAAGCTATCATTAATAATCAAAAATATGAGATTACAAAATAAAGTTGCCGTGGTGACCGGAGCGTCATCGGGTATTGGCAAGGCGATTGCCGAAATGTTTGTCAAAGAAGGAGCTAAAGTCGTTTTTTCTGATATTAATCCGTACAAGGGCAAATTGCCGGTCGGCGCGATTTTTCAGAAAGCGGATACCTCCAAAGATCGTGATGTCAAGAAATTAATTGATTTGGCCGTCAAGAAGTTTGGCGGTTTAGATGTTTTAGTCAATAACGCCGGTGTCGGTCTGACTGCGGAAGTTGCCAGTATGCCGGACAAGGTTTGGGATAAGGTGATTGCCATCAATCTCAGCGGAGTTTTTTATGGGGTGCGCGCCGCTTCCGCTTATATGAAAAGCAAGAAAATCAAAGGCTCGATTATTAACATGGCTTCGATTTTGGGCCAAGTAGGATTTCGTACTGCCGGCGCTTATTGCGTTTCTAAGGGTGGCGTTAACCAATTGACTCGAGCTTCCGCTCTAGAGTTAGCTCCCTTTGGTATCCGTGTTAATTCTATTGCGCCAGGGTTTATTGAAACTGAAATGACCAAAGGCATAAAGAATGACAAGCAGGCTAATGCGGCCGTTGTTGGTGCCACTCCCTTAGGCCACATGGGGGAGCCCAATGACATCGCTTACGCGGCCGTCTATCTGGCTTCAGAAGAATCGAAATTTGTTACGGGTTCTATTTTGTATGTCGATGGGGGATGGGTGGCTCAATAATTTATTTTTTTTAAATTTTATTATAAAAGTGCCGGAAGATTGACTTCCGGCATTTTTTGTGTTAATATAAAGCAGAATTAGTACCTTGTTCTCACTGTGAGGACGTAAAATCAGACAAACATCAAAAGCGATCCGGCATAGTCGGAATAGGGAGAAATGATATGAAATTCAAAAAAAGAAGGGTGCTTTTTTGTGTGCTATGCGGGGGAGAGCTTTCGGTGGCTATCGAGGTTATCGAGCCCAAGCGAATTGAGGCGAGTTACGACCGTATTCGGGATGACTCTTTGTCCGATTATCGGCTTGAACGGTATTTGGATGAGATGAATCTCAACGACAGCATCAGGGCAAGACTGGGACGCTGTGGTATCGAAGAAATTAAGTGCATGATTCGCTCCGTGCCCTACCGTCAGGACGTTTGCGCTTACTACGAGGACGACGATCCCGATCGGCCGGTAATCCATCCGGACGATCTGGAAGCTTGGTTTAAACGGGCGTTCCCCAAGCTTTCGGCATAAACATAGGCTTGGTTGTATTTAGGTAAAGCGCTTCGGCGCGAAGAAGAAAAGGAGAAGACCAGTGTTTGAAGCAGTAAAGGTGAGCATGATTTTAGGGAGCGGCGACTTTTCGATCGCGCGTAAGCCTCGACGTGACGGGACGGGCGGGCTAGACAACGATGTCTGGCTGACGTTTAAGCACGGCGACAAACATCAGGAGAAGATGACGATCTCGATCAACCTCAGCCTGCTCGTGCGTCAGAGTCATTCGCACAAAGTGCAGGGACTGAGCCCCGAGGAGGAGTTACAGGTCTTGACGGCAGCAGCGCCGAATCAAGTGCGAGTCTATCGCAACAAGGCGGTTTTCTGCCTTTGCGAGAGGGCCGCAGCCGAATGGTTCGAGGCCATCGGGTCTTGCGGCAACGTCGCCCAACCTCAAGCGCAGAGTGCCTGATAGAAGTCTGTTACCACGTTTTTGTGCTCTCTCGGACAACCGTTGCCCGGGAGAGCTTTTCTTTTTAGTGAGGTAAGTGAGCCTTGTCTGCTCGGCCTGATTGTTATAACATTTATTTATGGATTCAGATAAACAGAAATTAATCGTGGTTCTTGGACCGACTGCTACTGGCAAAACCAAATTGGCGGTAGCCTTGGCGCGTCGTTTCGGCGGAGAAATTATCTCGGCTGACAGTCGCCAGGTGTTTCGGGGCATGGATATTGGTACAGGCAAAGATTTGGCTGATTATTATTTTGACGCGTCTGAAGGGCAAAGAACAGGCAAAAAAGCCCATTCTGGAAAGGATGCTAGAGGCCCTAAGAGGCTTCAGCACGTGCCATATCAGCTAATTGACATAATCAGCCCCAAGACAGCTTTTAACGTCTGCAAGTACCAAAAATTGGCCTACAAGGCCGTAGAAAAGGCGGTTTCGGCCGGCCACTTGCCGATTTTGGCGGGTGGTACCGGGCTGTATATCGACGCGGTAGTCAAAGGCTACGATTTTTCTGGAGAAGAAGTTTCTACAAAGAAGACGGCTGAGATTAGGAAAAAATTAGATAAACTAAGTTTGCCACAATTATTGTCTCGACTGGAGCGCGTTGATCCTAAGACTTATCAAAAAATTGATCGCGCCAATCGTCGTCGCGTGCAACGCGCGCTGGAGGTATATTATGTTTCCGGCAAGAAGAAGTCGAAAGAAGGAGTTGTTGGTAGTCGTTACGACGTTTTGCTTTTGGGGATAACTTTTCCTTTGCCGGAGCTGTATCGTCGTATTGATGCGCGCCTTGATTCGCGTTTGAAAGAGGGGATGGTGCGGGAAATTAAGAAGTTGCGCCGGCAGGGCGTCAGTTGGAAGAGGTTGGATGAATTCGGTTTGGAGTATCGCTATATCTCGCGTTATTTGCGGGGCGAGCTGAGTTATGAAGAGGCGACTGAGAAGCTCAAGCAAGAAATCCATCATTTTGCCAAACGTCAGATGACTTGGTTTAAACGCAATCCGGATATTGTCTGGGTCAAAAACTTGTCTCAGGCAGAAAAAGCAATTAAGAAATTTTTGAAAAAATAAAAACTCCGGCTGAGCCGGAGTTTTTAAATATGTTTAACCTAAATGCTTTAAAGTCTCTCTGGTTTTCACTTTGGACATCAGAATAATTTTACTAGCCACTTCTACTAATTCGTCTCTATCGGCCTCCGGTACGCCGGCCGTTTCAAGCAATTCTTTCTGATCTTTTTTGTCAGCTATTAACTCTGCCGCTCGTTCCAAATTGATGCGGTCGATATCGCTTTGGTTAGCAGCGAGCTCCCCCAAGGCAAAAGGGTCGGTGATGTTATTTTCTTTGGCTGTTTTTATAAAATCGATCAATAATTTAACACTCTGGATTTTTTCGGCCTCTTTTTCTTCTTTTTGTTTTTTGTAATCGTTGAAATCAACGATATTTTCTCCTCTGATTTCTTTCGCTGTACGGCTTTCATTAAATCCCATTGCCCTAAAAGCGGCGGCGGAGCTGGCTGGTTTTTCTTCTACTGGGGTTGCCATTGGCAAGTCTTCGTCAGGATCATATTCTTTCGCAATTGGCAAGTCTTCCTCATATTGTTCTCGAGGCAAAGCCTCGGTAGAAACTTGGTCGGGCTTTCCGCCAACCTCTCGTTCGGATTTATTTGATCCGAAAAGTTTTTCGAATAGTGACATAACTTTAGTTGTTATTTCTTTCCTCTCCTTTTTGCGCTTCTATTAATTTTTTAATTTTTTCTTTGTCTGCCATTTCAGAATTTGTTTGACTATGAAGAGTTCTCATCATGATAATATTTTCGGCGAAGCGCACTAATTCTCTTCGCTTGTCTTTTGTTAGTCTACCTCCTCCCGCCGCTTCAATTAGAGATGGTCCCGATTTAACAGGAAGTACGTTTTCTGCGCCCTTAATTATAACTGAAGCATCCGGGTGATTTAAAATTTCTTGTGCCAGTTCGTAGGATCTTTCAGAAGGGAAGTCTCCATTGTTTTTTCTAGCCGTTTCCTCAACAAAATCAATTAGTCGCTGTACTTGTTCTATTCTTTCCGCTTCTAAATTTTTACTGGCCTCGATGACATCGGCGGCATAATCTTTTTCTCCTAAGCGCATGGCGGCTTGAGTAGAGATTCCTCTTTCTAGTTTCTGGCCTCCAGCCTGAGCCGGTTTAACTTCTTCCTGATCGGGAAATCCGTATTATTTTCTTAGCGCTGCGTTGGCGCGCGCTCTTCTTTCCTCGGCCTCTTTCTTTTTTTGTTCTTCGGCGGCTTTATTGCCCAAGAGTTTTTCAAAAAATCCCATAGTTTTTTAATTAAAAATTAGGTTTAAAAGTTGATGGTCCGCTTTGTCCGCCAAGTGATCCGGAACTTCTGGTTTTAGCCGATAGCGACGAGGCTGCGCCGGAACTAGAATTGCCTGATAGCTATCGGATAGGGCTTCGCTTAGGTTCTGTTAGAGATTTGCCAGCATTAGAACTTCGACCCTGGGGATTCAACGAAGTGGTGCCGTAAGACCCAAGATCTTCCTGTGAGGCCTCCGCAATATGTTCGCGTCTAATTCTAGCTATATTTTGAGCTTTGACTCTTTCTTTTGTCAAGAATTGCTGGACTAAGTAACTGGGCGATTTTTGAAATCCGTAAACGCCCGCCTTGTTCATCAGTGAAGCCACCTCCTTCATTTGGCTGACGGAAATCTTGGCGTCGCCGGTAATCATCTGCGATATCTTCTTTTCGTCGTAGCCGGCTTTGGCCAGAGCTTCTTTGGCTCGGCTCATCACCGAATATCCCGGCTTGCCGCCACCAGTACCGGTTTTGTAAAGCTGGGAAAACTTAATCTCTTTGGGAGTAAATTTTTGTGCTTGACTGGGGGCGAAAAGTGGCATGGTATTTTGTTAAGCCAGTTTTTTATTAAGCAATTCATTGATAGATGCGGGGTTGGCCTTGCCCTTAGTTTCCTTCATGACTTGTCCGACTAAGAATTTGAAAGAAGCTTCTTTGCCGGCCTTGAAGTCTTCGACGGCCTTGGGATTAGAGGTAATAACCGCGTCAACTGCTTTTTCGATGGCCTCGGTGTCGTCAACTTGCGCCAGATTTTTTTCTTCCATAATGTCTGTCGGCGCTTTACCGGTAGCAAACATTTCCTCGAGAATCTGCTGAGCGGCTAAGTTGTTTACCTTATTAGTATAGATTAAAGACAGGAATTCGGCAAAGTTTTCCGGAGTAATTTTACAATCGCCAACTTTTTGTCCCGATTCATTAAGATGCTTGAAAAGGTGAGTAGTCAGCCAATTTCCAACTAATTTAGATAGTTTTTTGCCATTGGCGGAAATAATTTCCTCTTCGCTTCCCTCTACTTCCGGCAATGCCACCAGCCAGCCGACCAATTCAGAAATGACGGCCTCGGCATAGGCGGCCAAGTGCTTGTCTTCAATGATGATCGAGGCAGTTTCGGGGTCAAATTGGTATTGAGCCACGAAACGTTTGAGTTTGGCTTGAGGTAATTCAGGCAAAGTGGCGCGCAAATTAGCAACTAGTTCATCTTCAATAATTAGTGGAGGCAGATCCGGTTCGGGGAAATATCTGTAATCAGCAGCGGTTTCTTTGACGCGCTGACTGAAAGTGCTTTGAGTGTTTTCATCCCAACCACGAGTTTCTTGGACTAATTTCTCTCCGTTCTCCAAAGCTTTGGTTTGGCGCTTGATTTCATACTCAATGGCGCGTTCCAAAGCGCGGAAAGAATTGATGTTTTTCAATTCAGCTTTGGGATTCAACTCGTTGTCAAATAAAGGCTTGACTTCATTATTTTCAATTACAAATTTGCCTTCTTCTTGCAAAGAGACGTTAGCTTCACAACGCATCTGGCCTTTTTCCATGTCTGCGTCGGAGATTTCCAAGTAGCGTAAGATGCGTTGGTATTCTTGGCAGAAGTCGCGCGCTTCTTTGGCGCTATCGATGCAAGGTCCGGTGACAAGTTCAATTAATGGCGTGCCGGCGCGCGAGAGATCGACCAAGGCGCCATCAGAGACATGCTTCAAGTTTCCCGTGTCTTCTTCTAGGTGAATGCGGATAATGTCAATATCTTTGTTGCCAATAGTAAGCCTGCCGTTAAAGGTCAGCGGTTGGTCGTATTGAGAGATTTGATAGCCTTTGGGTAGATCGGGATAGAAATAATTTTTGCGATCGAATTTGGTGAATTTGGCAATTTCGCAATTTAAGGCTAAGCCAATCATGATTGTCCAGTCGATTGCTTGGACATTGGCAACCGGCAACATGCCGGGGTGCCCCATGCAAACCGGACAGATATTCTGATTAGGTTTTTCTTTAAGTTCGTAGCCATTTTCGCAAAAACAAAACATTTTGCTTCTGGTTTTGAGTTCGACATGGATTTCCATGCCAATAACAGGAACGTATTTCGGCATAATTTGGATATTTCTTTGTTGGATATATTTTAGGCTTTTTTTGGCTAAAAATCAAGGGGACAAAAAGGGTTAAATTAGCTTAGCTTTTAAAAAAAGAGCGCCCTCGGGGATGGTTACCTGAGGGCGCAAGAGAAGGTGCGGGGGAGCGTCAGACGCGACGCCGGCAGAAGAAATCTTCCGAGCGGGAACGTAGCCTGAGATCGCGACCGCAATAGCGGGTGCCTTCGCCACAGACTCCGTTTTTGAAGCAGGGCGGGTCAAGCAACGCCAGAAGCCGGGGGTGTGTTTTCCCCACCAAAGCCCGCAGGCGCAAGCCCAAGTGGAAGATTTCCTCTTGGGCGCACCAGCACAGCCGCTTGGCTTGCTCGTGAGCGATTGCGTTAAGCGATCCCACCTTGTCGTATTCGACTACGGCGCCGTAGGGGGCCAAGACCATCCACAGCGTCTTCAGGTTGCTGGGAAGGCAGTAGTACATCTCCTGCCATCCACGGAAAAGATCGCGAATCG
>MWBE01000041.1 GCA_002068915.1 Parcubacteria group bacterium ADurb.Bin326 | reverse complement strand
AACTCTTCTTCCGTTATATACACCTACTACAGCATCATACCGTACTTCTTTAGTATCAGCAATTGCGTTATTATCTCCTTTTGTAGTGTAGTATACATATCCTCCAGCGGTTCTCACAGATATAATCCTATGAGTATTAAGTTCCATAAAACCATCACCGTTCAAGTCAATCTTATAAGTAATGATGTCATTTTCCTGAAGTAAACCTTTCTGATCAGCAGATAATTCATATTCTTTACCGTCAAGTGCCAAAATCTTCTCCCCTTTCTTGGCGTAGCGGACATTAATTTCGGCACCCGATAATTTATCAAAATCAAACACATGCATCGGCTGGCCGAATTCAAGTAAAATATAGTTGGTAATATCTACCAAGTTGTTAATGGGTCGCAAGCCGGAGGCAAGCAATCTCTGTTGCATCCACAACGGAGAAGCCTCTACTTTAATATCGCCCATGACGATAGCAGAATATCTAGGACACAATTTGGGTTCAGCAACATTTACTTTGATACAATGTTTGCCGTCTTTGATGTTCAAGTTCGGTTTCGGTTCGTGATACAAGAATTTTTCGCCCAAAATCACCGAGGCTTCACGCGCGATGCCGATAACACTCATCGCATCAGGACGATTGGAAGTGATTTCAATATCCAAAATCGCGTCTTCAATCGGCATAACTTTCTCTAGTGGCAATCCGACTTCTACATAATCAGGCAAGATATATATTCCGGTGTGGTCCTCCCCTATTCCCAATTCTTTTTGAGAACACATCATGCCAAAGCTTTCCACGCCACGCAACTTGGCTGGATTGATATCAAAATCGCCAACTTTTCCGCCAACCAAAACGACCGGGACTTTCTGTCCTTCTTCGATATTGGGAGCGCCACAGACAATCTGAAGCTCTTCTTTGCCGACATTAACCTTGCAGACATGTAACTTGTCAGCATCTGGATGATTGTCGATTTTATTGATTTGTCCCACGACCACTTTTTCAAAATTCGGTTTGACTTCATTGATGCGGTCAACCGACGGTCCGGAAAGCGAAATTCGTTTGGAGAATTCCTGCGGCGTCAAACTGGTTTTGACATACGACTTGAGCCAGTTGTAAGAGATATTTAGGTTCATATATTATTTAATGTAATTCTAACTTCAAGTTTAATTCAACTCCCTTAATGTTTTCATTTTGTTTTAGGGTGCATAACCATTTGAGCTCTTGATTTTTTGGAACAAAAACATATAAAATATTGGGAATATTTTTATAGGCCCAGGTTCTAGGACTAGTCAAATTGTAACTCTTTACTATGTCGGTAGCCACATCCAAAGAAACGCCAGGCTTAAAAGTAACTATTAACCACCCGGGCGCAAAATCAGAATCACTATTTTTTTCTTTTAATTCATTTATACAATCAATAATCACCTGATCGCCACTGACTTCTTGATTAATAATCAAATCCGAATTGGATTTAACTATTACTTTTTTTTCTTCTTTAAAAAATACAAACCTATATAAAAATAAAACAAAAAACAAAGCTACGGCTAAGATTAAAACGGAAATGACCACGGCAATAACCAATTTTATTATATTACTCTTCATATTATTTAAAACTGCTCATTAAACCTCAAATCATTCTTGTACATCAACCTCAAATCATCAATATTAAGTCCGGACTTCATCGAGAAGCATCGCTCCACTCCCCAACCGAAAGCGAAACCGCTGTAAACATTAGGATCAATACCACCGGCTTTCAAGACATTCGGATGCACCATACCGGCGCCAGCGAGCTCTAACCAACCCTCTTTGCACATTCTGCAAGCACTGCCGTCTTCCAACTTGCCTGTACCGTGGCAGAGACCGCAAGAAATGTCCACCTCAAAACTCGGCTCGGTAAATTGGAAATGATGCGGGCGCAAACGAATTGTGCGATCCTCGCCGAAAAATTTCTTGACAAAATAATCAATCGTGCCTTTCAAGTGCGTGATATTGATGTCCTTATCAATAACCAGTCCCTCAAACTGATGGAACATCGGCACATGGGAGACGTCGATCTGACGGCGATAGCATTTGGAAATATTCATCATGCGGATCGGCAAGACGCCTTTTTCCATCTCGCGCACCTGGATGCTGGAAGTGTGCGGAGTGAGCAGTCTTCTCCCCTCTTTGACGAGTTTCAAAGAGTCCTCCGGCAAGTTCATCTTGATCGGCGCCTCGTCAATGAAAAAAGTTTCCCAATCATCGCGCGCCGGATGGTCTCCGGGCATATTCAAAGTTTCAAAAGCGTAATAATCCCATTCCACATCAGGATGGCGAGCGCGGACGAATCCCAATGGCTCCAAGATGCTCTCAATCTCGCGGATGGCGATGGTTGCCAAATGCAAATGTCCGACCGGCGGTTTCTTGCCTGGCACGGTGAAATCAAAACTGGCCGCTCCCCCGCCCAAACTGGCACGAAGCTCTTCCAGTCCGCTCGTGATGTAATTTTTAGTCTCATTGGCTAGAGCGCCGATTTCCGCCACCTCTTCCTTGGCAACCTCTTTGATGCCTTTCATGATGTTGGTGAGCAGTCCCGACTTGCGAGACAAATATTTGTTTTCCAGAGCCTCCAATTTTTCCGGACCTTTAATTTGTGCGGCCTCATTGGCAAACTCTTCTTTGAGTTGGGTTAGTTTCTGCTTCATAGCGATGATAATTAATGCCTAAATTATAGCCTTTTTCTGGGGCGAAAGTCAAACTTGGGGATAACTAAAAACCGGACTCGAAAGCCCGGCCAACCAACGACACAAACTAAATCTTTTTACTATTGAGACTGATAAAAAAATACTCCAAGATGCCCAAGCCTACGACCAACATGATGAAATTCCACCAAGTCAAAAAGCGTAAATCTTGCAACATTAAAATTCCCACCAAGGCCACAGCAAAAAACAATGACTGGCGGAAAGATTTGCCGACTAACTTATACTCCAATTCATCCTTGTCAAAACGTTTGCGCACTCCGAAACTGATCAAAAAGAAACTTCCCAATAAAGAAGTAAATAAAGTCAAATAAAAAGCAGCGATGCCCGACCAGCCAGCGGTATCAGGATCAACCTGAAATAAAACCATACTCCAAGCAATCCAAAAGATAGCGGTGGTAATACTGACAATGATAATTAACTGTTTGAGTCCCATAGTTACTACATTATACAACAAAAGCCTACATTTAGGAAACAATAGGTAAAAAAACAAGAATGAACATACCCCCGGCTTAAACGCCGGGGGGTTCTGTTTAGTCGGCTACGCCGACTTAGACATTAAGTTTTAGCTGACTCATGTTAACCTGATGGTGTGACTGATTTTGGACATACTTCTTTACGGAAGCTTCATCAGCGCCAAGAGTAGAAACAAAATATCCTCTGCCCCAAAGCGCTCCTTTGGGGAATTTCTTTGTCTTCTTCTTGATCCAGCCGGAAGTCTTGCCTTTCAATATTTGGATGACATAAGCGATGGAGTACTTTGGAGGAATAGAGATGTGCAGATGGATATGCTCGCCAAGCATGTATCTTTAAGTCCTTCCAATTGGCGATCTGGTTGAACATTCTGCGTAATTCCTGTTTAATATAGT
>MWBE01000040.1 GCA_002068915.1 Parcubacteria group bacterium ADurb.Bin326 | reverse complement strand
CGACGATCAAATTTTAATAAAAGCCGATGGCTTTCCAACCTATCATCTGGCGCACATTGTTGATGATCATTTAATGCGTACCAGCCATATAATCCGTGGTGAAGAATGGCTACCATCAACACCCAAACACCTTTTGTTATTCAAGGCCTTTGGCTGGCAACCGCCACAATATGCACATTTATCTTTAATATTAAACCCGGACAAAAGCAAGCTTTCTAAGCGTCAGGGAGATGTTGCGGTTGAGGATTATTTAGCCAAAGGATACTTACCAGAAGCCCTAGTTAACTACGTCGCCCTGCTTGGCTGGAATCCCGGCACTGAGCAAGAAATCTTTTCCATGTCGGAGTTGCTCAAGGAGTTTTCTTTTGACAAAATTCACAAGGCCGGCGCGGTCTTTGACGTCAAAAAACTTGATTGGATGAATAGTGAGTATATCAAAAAGTTACCCGCTCAAGAGTTCAAAGAGCTTGCCTTACCTTATTTGCAAAAACGCCTAGGCAATAATTTATCGGATAAAGTCGATGTTGATAAAATAATGGCTTTAGAGCAACAAAGAATTGATCGATTAGACAAGATAGGGGAGGGATTAGAGTTTCTTTTTGTTAACGAACTCAATTATGACAAAAATTTACTCGCTTGGAAAAAATCAACTCTGGAAAAAGCCGGGGAGTGCCTGGGACTTGTTTTAGCTGAATTAGAAAAATACCAAGACTGGAGCAAGGAAAATTTGGAAAAAGACTTATTGGAATTAATAAAAACTAACGAACTAAGTAATGGCGATGTTCTTTGGCCACTTAGAGTTGCCTTGACTGGCCAAGAAAAGTCTCCTACGCCATTTGAAGTTGCTGAAATACTAGGAAAAGAAAAAACTCTCGGGCGTATCAAAAAAGCAATAGCTCAGATCTAACTTTATTGCATTCTCTAAAAACAAAAAATGGCATAACGCTATTTTTTGTTTATTTTAAAAGTGTTATTTGGGAACCTTGCGGAAGCGTAAAAACTACATATAACATTTTTTGACTTGTTTTACAAAATTAATCTGTGGATAATTAATTTTCTTTTGTTTTTATGCTATAATAGGTACATATGACAACAAGACATAAACAAAAAAAATCAAGGCTATTTAGGTTTTCACTTGTCCCAATTTTTATTTTGACAATTGTTTTATTTTCTTTTGTGGCGGTTAGAGCCGAAGAACAGGGGATCGATGAGAGTGCGGTGGATGATTTAAATAAACAAATAAATGAACAGCGAGACAGGATTGATAAATTGACAAAGCAAATAGAAGAATACAAAAAAAGCATTTCTACAACCCAAAAAGAAGCGGTCAATCTAAATAATCAAATCAAAATAATAGACAATCAAATAGGTAAAGCCAACATTGATATAGCACTGAGAGAGGAAGAAATAAAAAAATTGGAATTAGAGATAGAAAAAATAAGCCTGGAGATAAAAGAAAATCAAGTCTTAGTAAAACAACAAAAAGACCAGTTGGCATCTATTGTGAGGCTATTAGCTAGATATGATGATAAAGACTATGTTTCGGTGTTGCTTAGCAATTCCTCTTTTTCGGATTTTTTTGATCAAATAAAATATTCAGAAGATCTCCAGGAGGACATGCAAAAAACACTTAACAGAATCAAAGAGAACATCAGTAATTTAGAGAAAAAACAAAAAGAACAAGAATCTAAAAAAAGCGAGTTAAGTGAAATATTAAATAGGCTGGAAGACGAAAAGGAACAATTAGCTTATCAGAAAAACACCAAAAATTATTTAGTAACCCAAACCAAACAATCAGAAAAAAGATTTCAGACCCTGGTTACTGACCTCAAAAAAGAACAGGCGGCAGCCAATGCCGCGGTGGCCGCTCTAGAAAAAAAATTAAGGGCTGAATTAGCGAAAAAAGAGGGCTCTAAATTTAATTCACTGGGCACAGCTAGATTAGATTGGCCGGTAGCCAGCAGAAGGATTACGGCTACATTTCATGACCCAACATATCCTTATCGCAATCTTTTTGAACATTCAGGAATAGACTTTGGGGTTAAACAAGGGACTTCAGTTAAGGCGGCCGAAGCTGGTTATGTCGCACAAGTGGGTATTGGCACCAAGTGGTATGGCAATTATATTATGATAATCCACAATAACAACCTCTCAACTTTATATGCCCATTTGAGTAGCGTAAATGTTAAGGCAGACCAATATGTGACTCAAGGTCAATTAATAGGACTGTCAGGAAATACTGGCTTTTCCTCAGGGCCCCATCTTCATCTTGAAGTAAGATCAAATGGGGTACCTGTGGATCCATTTAATTATTTGCCTTGAGACTTGACAGAAGTATTGACGATTGTCTAAGAAAAAAAGATAATATAAATAGAATCTAATCCTTCAAAAAGACTAGATTCAAAACAATAATAAATAACAAAAATATGGACACATGCGCCAAATGCGGCATGCCCATGGAAGCAGACAGCCAGTGCTCCTGCGACCAATCAATCTGTTATCATTGCTGTGCCTGCCCTCCAGACTGTACTTGCGGCTGTAGCAACATGGTAAATGATACTGAAGATGAAGAGGAGGAGGATTACGACGAGGAAGATGAAGACGAGATGGACGAGGAAGATGAAGACGAGGAATAATTAATAAAATAAAACACCGGACAAGCGCCGGTGTTTTATTTTATTAAAAATTATCTACTACCACTATGAAACTTTCTATAAATATCTCTCAATCTCGCATTAGTAACGTGAGTATAGATTTGGGTAGTGGCTATGTTACTGTGACCCAATAATTCCTGCACCGACCTTAAATCGGCTCCTTGCTCAAGTAAATCAGTGGCATAACTATGGCGCAAGGTGTGTGGAGTAGCATCAACCGGCAACCCAGCCATTACAGTATATTTTTTTACCATGGCCTCTATGGCACGAATAGACAAACGATGCTCGTCATTTATTCCTGTACCCGGTCTATAATTAATAAATAGGGGAGGGAGCATGTCTGTTTGTCGGATTCTTAAATATAATCCAAGATATTGTAAGCATCTGGAAGAAAAATAAATTGTTCTGACCTTGCCACCTTTACCGGCGATAGAAAGC
>MWBE01000039.1 GCA_002068915.1 Parcubacteria group bacterium ADurb.Bin326 | reverse complement strand
CGCCAGAACCACCAATAAAAATATGAAAAAAGTAGAACACAAACCATCAAAAAGATTCTTGGAAGCCAAATCTTTGGTCGAAAAGGACAAATCCTATCCTATTGCTGAAGCAGTAGAATTGGCTAAGAAAACTTCGACTGTCAAATTCGATGCTGGACTAGAGGTTCACGTCAAGCTTGGCATCAATCCTAAGAAAACTGATCAGCAGGTTAGAGCCTCTGTATCCTTGCCTAATGGCACTGGAAAATCCGTCAAAGTCGCTGTCGTTTCAACTAACGGCGATCAGATCAAAGCTGGCAAAGCTGCCGGCGCTGAGGTTGCCGGAGAACAAGATTTGATTGATGAAATCAAAGCTGGAAAAATCAATTTTGATGTTTTGGTAGCAACTCCTGAAGTCATGAAACTCTTGGCTCCGATTGCTAAAGTTTTGGGACCTAAGGGCCTGATGCCTAATCCTAAGGATGGCACGGTTACCGGAAATGTCGCTGAGGCTGTCGCTAATTTGAAAAAAGGTAAGGTTTCTTACAAGAACGATGATAGTGGCAACTTGCATGTCATGATCGGCAAATTGTCCTTCGAGGATGGCAAGTTGGTAGAAAACTTCCAAGCTTTAATGGATAGCATCACTAAGGCCAAACCGGCCGCTGCTAAAGGCACCTTCATTAAGAATGTATCTGTCGCCTCTTCCATGGGTCCTGGCATCAAAATCACTTTATAATCCCTGAAATACAAAATCCCGCCTAGTGCGGGTTTTTTATTTATCCATAAATATTTTTAAAATTAAAATATTATAAAAAATTATTAGGGCTGTGGAAAACTTTAAAAATAAAATCAAAAAAAATATTACAATATAAATAATATAATAAATGAGCTAAAATATGATAACAAAAACCAAAGAGGCAACTTCATTAGCAACACACATCAAAAACGCCACTCTAATTATTTGTTCCGTCTTAATCTTAACGGTATTTTGGATTTATCTTTTTAGTTCGGCGCTAATAATCGAGCAAAAAAGCTATACAACGGAAGAATACCTAACTCAACCATTAATTAACTTTTCACTTTTAGAAAAATCAGGAACTACTGTTGCCAGCAAAGGCCTAATTAGCGGCCTTTCTGCAACTTTTGAAGGAACAAAAATCGGATGGAAAAGTATCTACACAACAAATCCAGATTTTCCTAAATCCTTAACCGGAATTATTGGGTATTGGAAATTAGATAATTCTTTAACTGATTCGTCTGGTAAAAATAACCAACTAGTAGCTCAGGGAGGAATATCTTGTTCCGGTGATTTCGGCTTCTTAAATAATGGCTGTGCTTTTGGAGAATATGGACAATATCTTGAAATAAAAAACATAAATAAAACACTAAATCCTAAGTCAGGCACTATCAGTGTCTGGGCCTATCCTACCGGCAATGCTTCTAACAGTTATATTATACAAGGAAACACTCCTGATTCTGACCGCTACTACATCCAATGGACTAATGGCAGAATAAGAATCGTTCGAGGGACACAAAATCCAAACATTCAAAATTCATCTGTGGCCACCATTAATTTATTAGAAAATACAGAATTAAACAACTGGTACCACATAGTTATGTCATGGGATGAGTCCAGTATTTATGGATATATTAACGGAATGAAAATGCATGACGCGAAGATAGATTATTTCTCTCCCTCTTATAGCACTAATACTAAATTTAGAATTGGCAACCAACAATCATCTTCTTCTACTGATAATCGATCTTTTCCCGGCCAGATAGATGAAATTGCTTTTTTTAACAGAAAATTAACTGACAATGAAATAAAACAACTATTTAAAGAGGCCTCAGATACTACAAATCCCATTCCGAATTCCAATAAATATCTCTCTTTTGAAACCTCTGGCAGTAGTGCCTATGGCAGATTAAGAATAAACAATCACAGCGAAATACAAAAACTAAATATCAAAGATATTTTTACTATAGAAGCTGATATTTATTTAAAAGAATATCCCACTGACGCAAATCAACCCTATACTGTATATACTGATAGTTCCGTACTAAGTAACGGAAATGGATTGACGGTTTTTCCTAATGGACTTTTAGGTGTTTATGCTAATACCGGAAATACAAGATCCATTTTTAGGTCGGGTCAAGTTCCTCTAAATGAATGGGTAACAGTTAAGGGAAGCTTTAATTCTAAAACAAACGAAATGTCGGTTAGTATCAATGAAAAAGATTTTGTTACCACAAATCCCGACAAAAAAACAGGGATAACCAAATCTTTCACTCGGCCTATGATCGGCATGTCAGGAACCTGGTACAACGCCTTTAAGGGTTATATCAAAAACGTTAAACTTTGGAACACTTCTATTTTAAACGGTCAATATTCATATGGTCTAGCCGAAATAACCAAAGCCGGCTTTGATAACCCCCAAAAAATCTTGACGCCATCCAACTTCACTTACATCCAGCTCAGCTTCTTCAGCAAACACCAGAGTCGAAAATAAAAAAGAAAAGATAACTGTTAGCACAGATTTCATAACAACCTCCTGCCGCGTCGCGACGGTTTTTACCATAAATCAAATGTACACCCTAATATATAATTATAGCACATATTTATTAATTTGTAAAGAGGAATAACACTTATTTGATATAAAAATATCCCAATTTAAATAAAAAATAATATAATCTCTCCATTAATATTGACAAAAATTAATTAATATTATAAAATATAGCGTTGAGTAATTAAGCTCACGAAACGGTCTTTACAAACAAGGGATGCTCGATAGAGCATACCGGAGGAATAGCAATGAAGCACCACACCGTCAACATCAATACCGGCGAAGCCCCGGCAATGATTGCCTCGGTGGCAACCACCTGCCTCTTCCTGCTGATCGAGAAGCTCGATGAGCTGATTGGGAAACTTCCCGACGGCTACGCCATCGACTTTGGGTTCCTCTTCAAGGAGACAAAAAACAGTCGGACGGGCGAGGGTTTTTGGATTGGAGGCGTTTCAATCGAGATGACATTCCGCGCGCTCCAATCAGAGAGTCGCGAGGCGGCCAGACTAACCCTGACACGGGTAAGTGGTGTCGAAATCTCGGAACGCGGCAAGTACCGTTGGCTTCCCTACCAGCCAAGCTTTGTTCAAGGTCGCGACCTTGAAGTTGAAGCCTTGGCGATAGCCATCGAGACCGGCATAGGGCGTAGTGATGAAGACCGCGTCTATCGCGAAAATCTGGCGATTCGCCTACCAAACGAGTTGCCAATGTTCGTCGACATGGAAACCCCGGGGATTGAAACCCAAACCCAACCAGAAGGAGAAACCGAATGACGCAAGAGATTGAACTGTTTCATGGTGCCATCAGCATCAACATCACCAACCACGGCGAGACGATCGCCCGCCAAAGCGTCGGGGAGATGGTGGAGGAGTTCAAGCTGAACTTCAAAACCGCCAACTTTCCCGACAAGCTTGAGGCGAGGGTCGTAATCTCTCGCGCCAATTTGCCCGGCCGGCCAATCGGCCTGACCTTTGTCGGCGCAGTTGCTGAAGTTGGCTCTATTGGAGGTCCGTCGGAAGCGCTTATCGTGATTCCTCCGGGAGTCTCGCTAGATGAAACGAGGGGCGCTAAACAGGCAGTATTAATCCTGTTCTCGGCACTGTCACTTCGCCAGTCCGGCGCCTTCTCCGCGGAAAACTTCGAAGAGTTACGGCAGAGGATGACGGAGACACCGGAAGGAAGCGACCCCAAACAGATGGTCGCTGACCTCATTAGGGAGATCGAGGAACGCGACCGTCGCAACCCTCCCCCTCCCGCCGGATAAGAAAGGCTCCCCACCGCACACCACACGGCGGGCACTGCAACGCGCAGCGCCCGCCGTCTTTTTTTTCAAAAAATTATCCACAACCAGCCGGCAAGCCCCATTTTTAAGAACTAAAAAACAGGTCGCCTTTTTCTTTTTGATTTGTTAAGCTTTATGCAAGCAATAAATCAACTTTATGAATGAAGAAACTTATGTCCGCCCCTCTTGGGATGAGTATTTCATGAAAATCTGCCAAGTCGTCGCTTCTCGCGCCACCTGCGATCGCGGTCGCAGCGGTTGCGTCATTGTCCGCGACAAACAAATACTAACCACGGGTTATGTCGGCTCCCCTGTTGGCGTCGCTCATTGTGACGAAGTCGGCCATCAATTCCATTCCGTCATTCACGAAGACGGCCACCAAAGCCAACACTGCATCCGCACCACGCACGCCGAACAAAACGCCATTTGCCAAGCCGCCAAGCTCGGCATCTCGCTTAACGGCGCCACCCTCTACTGCAAAATGACTCCTTGCTATGTTTGTGCTAAAATGATAATTAATGTCGGCATCAAAAAAGTCGTCTGCGAAAAAGACTATCACGCAGCCGACCTGAGCAAAGAAATCTTTGCCAAAGCTGGCATTGAATTGATTATTCTCAATCCGGAAGTCGAGCAATATTTAAAGCAATAAAATCACCAAGCCCATGCCTAAGCCTAAAAAAATCATTCTCGGACTGGTCGGAGAAATTGCCGCCGGCAAAGATACTGTCGCTCTATACTTGAAAAAGAAATATAAATCAGAAACAGTCAGTTTCTCTCAACCGCTACGCGACATGTTGGACTTGATTGGACTGGAGCAAAGTCGCATCAATCTTTCAAATTTAGGAAAAATATTAAGAAAGCAATTCGGCCAAGACATTCTCTCGCGCGCCATAGCTGTCAAAGTTAGTGCCAGTAAAGCGCCAGTTGTCACTTTACCCAATGTCAGGCTGGAAGAAGACATTATTTGGCTCAAAAAAATGCCAGGATTTTACTTGGTTCACATTGACACTGACAGCAAAGCTCGTTTCGAGCGCCTGCGCCAGCGTCGGCAAAACGTCGATGATGCCACCAAAACTTGGGCGCAATTTCAGAAAGACGCCAAGCTTTATACTGAGCGCCACATCAGAGAACTTTTCCCTAAATGCAAATACAAACTAGACAACAATGGAAGCTTGAAATCGTTGCACCAGCAAATTGACGAGATGATGAAAAAAATCAAAAAATAAGATAAAAAGCCGGCATTTCGCCGGTTTTTTTGTTGCTTTGACTTGTGCTAAATCGTGTGATAAGGTTTTTAGACCAAACTGTGCATTGTAGCACGTTGACAACCGCAAACAAGAAAATGGAGGCTTTAGCCATGCCACATCTATTTAGCGTCGAAGGAATCGAAGGTTCTGGAAAGGGCACGCAACTTCGCCTCATAGAGGCCTACCTGCAAAGCATCGGCGTACCGATGATTGTGGCGCGTGAGCCCGGCGGAACCGTCTACGGGGAATTGATTAGGAATGTCCTCAAATACCCGTGGCTGACAATTCCTGCCGTACAGGAAGCCATGAGCTCGCACGGAGATTCGACAGGATCGCGCCTGCTGATTGACGATCAGGAAATCGGCGGACGCACTCCCGAGTGCGAGATGTTTTTGTTTCTGGCCGCTCGCGCCGAGTTTTTTAAGGAAGTTGTCTGGCCGGCCCTAAAATCCGGCAAACACGTCTTCGCTGATCGCCTGCACGAC
>MWBE01000038.1 GCA_002068915.1 Parcubacteria group bacterium ADurb.Bin326 | reverse complement strand
GCAACAGAAACAATATGGCAAAACAACCGACTAAGGCTAAAATAATTTTTCTTGCCTTTATTTTATTTAACAGCCTCGAAGACATAGGCTATGATTAATATTTTAATTTATAAACAAAACCTAAATATCAAAATTAGGGAGCCAAATCTACGCACTTGCCAAAGCAACATCCGGTTCTGCCGGTACCATCATCATTTTTCTTGTCTTTTGTAACAATCCAACTGCCAAATTTATGTGTACTGGTAATACTCGCACTATAATAAGGCACCATGCAAGACTCTCCGACATTACAGACGTCATGCCCTTCAATATCGGCACAATTCATATAACCGTAAGAAGCCGGCTGCGGTAGTTTAATCCATTCTTCTGGTGTACTAGAAGAATCTGTGGTGCAATTTAAAGTAGTTGAACCCGAGTCATTATAACGACATTCATTAGCAGTAACCCCCGCAACCTGATTATTAGGATCTGCGGCGCGTTGTGGCGCTCCTGCCGGCAAGAAACAATTTTGAGTTATTGAAAGCACCCCTGAGCCAACCAATGGTCCATAAGTGACAGATTGATCAAAAGGATTATGATTGACCAAGGCCCTAGTAAAATCAGCCAGATAATCTCCATCCTTATCGACGTCAAAAGAATTCACCCAATACCCTACAGGATTGGCTTTAGCGGTTATTGTCTTTAACACTAAAAATCTTCTAAACCAAGCTTCGTCACTTGTAGAAGTAGAGTAGCCCCAACCCGGCTTAAGACTGGTAAAACTCATCAAGCGGTCAAAAATAATTTCTACCGGCTCAGAGAAGGACTGTCCTTGTTGCCAACCATAAACCTCATCGCCTACCGGATGTATCTCCTTGATTAAAGGAGATTGATTATCTACCTGATTGGATAAATAGAATGACCACTGGAAATCATCGCCGGTAGTAGTTGAAGAAGCGTAGGTCGGACGATGGTTGGCATCCAAGGTCGCATTCAAATTGTAGGGATTTTCAAAACCCGAAACCCCCAGGCCAGATAATCCGGTTTTTCCTTCAGCATTACCTACGAACTTGCCATCAGCATTTAGAGCTTTATTAAAATTACCATTAAGAGAATTATTAGACATATCGGAGATTCCATCGAGTGAGCTGGCGGCCTGGGAATAAAAAAGATTATTGCCACTCACGCACCTTTGGCCAGCAGAACAGGTGCCGCCAAAACTCTTACACCATTCATTGCCGGCGAAATCCTGATTTCCAGCGGAACAAGTCATTAGGGACGCAGCCCCAACAACAACCTTAACTGGTACGGATTCCGGAGATGAGGTTGATGGATTGACCCAGCAGAATATTGGGTCGCCACAAGCATTAGTACCGCAGGCGGTAACACCTTTTAGTTCGATGGTTCGATATTGATTGGTAATAGTAGATGAAGCCTGTAACTCAGTTGTGGAAGAGAAAACCTTGATATAGCTAGACACATTGATGGGATTAATCGCCTCAGTAAAAGTAATCCTGAAAATTGAGTTATTGAAAGGATCTTTTAATCTTGTGCCGTCCGGCTTAATTGTCCAACCAATAACTTTAGCGTTGCCCGATAAAGATGTCCCGCCAATAGTCAAGCTGGATGAAGGAGAAGTGATTTTCAACTCATTAAATCCCGCATTTCTTGCTGTCACGGTGATAATTGTCGAGCTACTAGTGGCTTCAACTCTACCTCCTGTATTAGCTTTCAAAGAGGCTACTAAATTAGCAGCAGTCTCTACTCCGCTGACGCCTTTTTTAACTGTAAGATAATTTTTAATTACTCGACTACGACCATCAGCTGAAGCAACTGTCTTGCTAATCGTCATCCTATTATCGGTAGAAGAAACGAAAATAAAATTAACAAGCGAAGCGTCTTTATCAAATAAAGATAGCTCATGGCCTTCTGAAGAAGCGGCAACTGAAAAGGGCCACTCTGATCCTCCAATAAAATCCGAGGAGGCTTCAATAGAAAATCCGGCTCCCGTCTCAATGACTTTTCTGTCACGGATTGGTAAACACCTTTCTATTCCAGAACAGACCCCTGTATTGCTAAAAGAAATCCTAAAAGACGAAGTGGCGGAAACAGAGAATTGAGCATAGGTAACTCCCCCACCAACAGTAAAGCTAATATCGCCAGAATTGATAACATCGAATCCGGAGGCCGACTTGACTACAACTCTCATTGCACTGGGAACTGACGCCGGGTTAGTCAATTGCTTTTCGAAATTACTAGTTATGTCTTGACCGTTAAGCTTAGGAAGGTCTTCCGTCTGCAAAGCAGTCTGATTAATTGTAATTGTTTGTGATCCAGCGGTAGCATCCGATCCGACACTATAAATATCAGATTTGACATCCGGATAAGGATAAATTTCAAACTTGGCTATTTCCGGAGGATTCAAATCTAATTCTCCATTGGTCTTGAATTGCCAAGCATAATAATTAACTCGATAACCCTTAAAAATAGAATCTCCAGTTGATGAAGCTCTGACGTCGCCATCAACAGTAACCTTAAATACCCTGACCTGACTGTCGTTATTACCCAAATATCCTTGGGGAATAAAGACAAAAGTTCTACCGTCTGCGGTTTGGGTCACGGTACTAGAAACATTAAAAGGAGAACCAACTAAACAATTGGTGTTGGTGGCGCTGGTTTCACAAATCTGAATATTTTTAGCCAAACTTCCGTCGGCGCAATTACCACTAGTAGCATCAACTGTTTCACAAATAGAATTAGGCCTGATTGCTTGTTTAAAGGTTACGGCGATTCGAGTGTTGATAGGAACATCAACTTGGTTAGGTCTAGGATAAACGCTTTCAATCGGACCGGCACCTATTCCTGACCTACCCCAATCATTGGGCCCGCCTAAAGCATCTCCGCCTCCGCCCGTTCCTCCGCCAAAATATCTACCGAAAATTCCCATTAAGAAGGTGGTAATAGCAAAAGCTGAAAAAATTATCACTAATCCGACAATGGCGTTCTGAATTATTTTTTTGGCCTTATCGACTTTATTGGGGTCTCCGGCGGCCGTCATCCAGATAAAACCGCCATACATCAGAAGTGCCAAAGCGACCACTCCCAGTAAGCCGAAAAAGACTTGGAGCAATCTGCCGATAAAGGTTGCCAGGCTTACAGTCGGCAATCCGGATTCCTCGGCTATAGCCTGGGCATCAAGGCCTTGAGCCGAAGCTCCGGAGGCCATTAATAATCCGTAGCCAACAAAAAACGCCAAAAAGCATAATAGCTGCTTTCTAGCGCCAATCTGTTGCCTTAGCATGGTAAAAAGGCTTTTCATATTGTAATTCTTATTTGATAAAAGAAAAATATTTTTTATCACAGTCACCTTCCATTATGACTAAATTATTTGGATAGTTCTTCTTTGACTATCCGCGAAACCGCATTGCCGTCTGCCGCTCCTTTGGTTTTGGCCATGACCGCTCCCATGATTTTGCCAAATCCTGATGGCCCAGGATTGCCAATCTCTGAAATAACTTCGGCAACTACCCCCCTCAATTGCTCATCAGATAATTGTTCCGGCAAAAACTTCTTGATGATCGCCAACTCAGATTCTTCTTTTGCGGCCAAATCCTCTCTGTTACCTTGACGGTATGACTCGATTGAGTCTTGTCTCTTCTTAGCTTCGGTTTTTAGTACTGCAATTACTTCTTCGTCCGGCAGGTCATCGTCTTTGCTAAGCATTTTATCGACTTTGCGATTTGTCAAAGCGGCCTTAACCATTCTCAGGGTTTCAACCGTTTCGCTTTCCTTGTTTTTATAAGCCTCAAGAAAGGCTTGTGAAATCTGTTTTTCGAGCATATTATCAAATCTTTACATCCTTCCCCGCCTGCATT
>MWBE01000037.1 GCA_002068915.1 Parcubacteria group bacterium ADurb.Bin326 | reverse complement strand
CTTAGCAACATAGACTAATTGCCCCGTCATTTTGAGATGGATCAAGATATTATGATCACCGCCCAAATCAATATCAATCAGCTTGCCGCGACGCTTCACCTCTTTGACTTTTTTGCCCTTAGTCTTGGCAATTAAAAAGCTAGGCGACGGCAAACCTGAACCCGGATTGCGCACCTCGATTAATTTGATCGTCTTGCCTTTAATCTTGCAATTGAGTTCGCTGACGACTGTTTGTACTTCTGGCAACTCTGGCATCTTACTGTTCCTTTCTTTTTATCATGATACAAGCACCAGCAACGTATTGGATGTTATTTTCTTTGCAGTAAGCAATCTGCTCCTCGCTCTCACTGCCCGGTTGGAACCAAACTTTATTGATTCCCTTCTCTTTAATTTGCGGCAAAACTTGCAAACCGATTTCTGACGGCACAATCATTATTGCCACATCAACTTTTTCCGGCACCTCGGCAATCGTCGCATAAGCTTTTTGCCCTAAAATTTCCCCGTCTTTGGGATTGATGGGAATAACCTCATAACCGCCATCAAGCAAGTCTCTCATTACTTTATGACCGTACTTTTCTGGATTATTCGAAGCGCCAATAATAGCGTATATAAATTTTTTGTCTATCATAACTTTTTGTCTTAATTCTTGTGTTATTGTTGATTGTGACTGCTCCTTTAAAACTACCCCTCCTTCCAGGCCGTCAATAATCCTTTCTTTTTGGTTGGGAGAAAAATTTTCTGGAATATTTTCTACTAATACATATCTGTGTTCTCTGGGCTCTACTCCCCCACCAGGTAAATTCCAAAGATTGAAATCATTGCGCAAACTAATTAAAACCTCTTGTTGACTATTAAAAATTAATGCAAAAGCGCCTATTTTCATAATTTAGAATGATTCAATTTCAATTAGCTCTTTTTCCAAAACTGAATCGTTTTCGCCAAAAAGGAACCTGCCCTTGAATTTTTTTCCTTCTAAAAACAACGGAAGCCAGTGGCGGTCGTCGGCCCACATTTCTTCAAATGGTATCTCATTGATATCAAACCAACGTGGCAACATTTCTTCTGTTTCTGTCAGCTCGCCTTCAAAGTCACTACTAGTAAACAGATGGACTTCTAAAATATGTCCTAATTTATCATGAAACTCAAAATCAAATTGTCCAACTTTTTCCATGCCCAACAACTTGACTCCGCTTTCCTCTTGCATTTCTCTGGCGACGGCTTCTTCAACGGTTTCTCCGGGTTCAAGTTTTCCGCCAAAACCGTTCCAACGTCCCGCGCCGAAACCGCGCTTCTTCATACCGAGCAATACTTGGTCGTCTTTTCTAACTAAGCAAAGAGTTAATTGTTTTCTGCTGAATTCCATATATTTGTAATTTATTCACTAATAAATTCAAATCGCGGCACCAATTGTCCATTGACTTCAACAGTCTCTTCAAACATTTTAAGTGGACGCACCCACAATTCTCCGTCATGGCGATAGACAACCATCTCTTCCAGCGTCTCGCTGTGCTTGGCAATGTCAGTCACTTCGACTTCCATTCCTTTAAAATGTTTATATTTGCCTAACTTGATCATATTATTTACCGATTGCAAAAATTAACTTGTCAGAAAAAGGCAAATCACGCTGAGCCATCAATGCTAAAGCGCAACAGCGATGCATGCCTTCAATTACTATCATTTCTCCACCTTCTTTTTCTATTGCCGTAATTACCGAATCCTTCGGATAGTCACCTATCAATCTTTTTATCTTATTGATACTTTGAATATCCTCTCTTTGAGCCAGCTCAGAAAATTTTCTGCTCTGCTGGCCGTCATAATACCTTTCTACCCAAGTACTAAATGGCCCTCCGCTCCACTTGACCACTACTTGTGAAGGATTACTAGTTTCATAAAGGGCCCATTGTTTATTAACACAATCAAACCTTTTAACGTGTTCATTTAAGCGCCAATCAGCCCAAGATGCGTAACCCTTGTCCTGAGCCAATTTAATCCAATCCGGATTTTCATCTTCATTTTTATACCACAACAAAAAAACCTCTTCCCAATGACAGTTACGAATAAATTTTATTCTTGAGTCATTCACGGTAACTAATTTTATTTCTTAAATTTGCCGACCCAAATTTTCTTAATAAACGACAGTGTCAGGGTTGAAAGCAAAAAACCGACAGTTGGAATAATGGCGTTAAGCCATGGACCTTCAACGCCAATCACCGACATATACAAACTAATTACCAAATAAGTGAAGAGAGCAATAAAAAACCGACGCGTCCAACTGGTTTCCCAGGCCTTATCCGCTTCGACGCGAATATTGCGCTGTTCAATTTTAGAAATTCGATCCTCAATAGCGTCCATATCTACTTATTGTCTAACTATTTTATGTTCGAACCACTTCTCTTGAAATTGAACTAAAGCATCAATTTCTTCATCGCTAGGATTAAACCCTTCAGCAACCACTACTAATTTATCATCGTCATCATTAGTGCGATGGATAATAGTGATACATTTTCCAGTGCCACGCTCAACCGGCTTGTCAACGCCAAGATAGTAAGCATCTAATTCCTCCCCATCTGGCGCTAACACTCCAGCAACAAAGCCATAATTAACATCATAAACAAAACCATGCTTAGGATGCTTGGTGCCTAATTGTCGATCAATAATAACCTCGACTTCCTTGCCTAAAAAATCTTTAGCAAGAAGAAGTGAATGTGATTCATCCATATTTAAAAAGATATTATCTGTAATCCTTTTTCTTTTATCTCTTCTTCTGACCAAACCAATTCATCAACCTTGAACTTTCCGACATAACTAACGATCTTCTCTATGGTGCGTCCGGTAAACTCTTTTGTTACTGGATCAATTTCTTCAAGTAAAAGAGTGTCGCCTTCTTTAATATCAAAATCATTTAAGCGAAATTCGTATTTTTTCTTGCCCGAGAGGACCGCCTCAAAATATTCCGGTAATATTTTCTTTTTAATAATCGCCATATTACTTCCCGTGGCAATCTTTATACTTCTTCGGATTGCCATCAGGCCAAGTCGCGCCGCAAGGACAGGCGTCATTGCGTCCTACTTTCTCGCCATCGAAGTGAGTCTTGTCTTCCAAAATTTTATCTGCCTTTCTTTGCTGTAATCCTTCATCGCCTTCAAAAGCTGACTTTTCGCTAGCACCCGACAACTGCAAATTCTTGGGTCCCTGTTCCTGATTCATTTCTTGAGGCGAGACAAAGCCAATCTTATAAATACTATAAGCAATCTGGCGATCAATCATTCCCAAAAGCTCCCTAAACATCCTCAGCGACTCACGCTTATATTCAACTAATGGATCACGCTGACCATAACCGCGCAAACCAATGCCGGTACGCAAATACTGCATTGTCTCTAAATGCTCGATCCACAGAGAATCAATAACACGCAAACAGATTCCACGCTCAACTTGACGCATTGGCGCCAGCTTCTGATTACCATCATCAAGCAAATTGATCTGCGATTCTAAATCGTTGTAAGCCTCAACTGCTAACTTTTTAATATGTCCGCCAATCGCTTCGCGTGCCATGAAATCCTCCTGCCTATCGCCAGCTTCTTTTCTTAATTCTTCTAAAGTCTTTTTTAATTCAGGCTTAACGGGAAAAATCACCCCGACATCTTTATAAATCTGTTCCAAATCCCAGGCCTCCTCATCATTACTTGCCAGATAAACATCAACAACGACATCAATCTCATTGTTTATCGCCTCTACCACTGCTTCCTTAGTTCCTTCTCCTTCAAGCAATTGTCTGCGTTTGCGATAAATCGTTTCGCGTTGCTTGTTCATGACATCGTCATATTCAACTAAGTGTTTTCTGATATCAAAATTATGGGTTTCAACTTTCTTCTGCGCCGTCTCTACTGATTTCGACACCATGCCGTTTTCAATCGGCATGTCATCCGGCACGCCAAGAGTCGTCATCATTTTCTTCATGCGTTCGGCGCCGAAGATACGCATCAGGTCATCGTCCATTGAAATATAAAACTGAGACATGCCGGGATCTCCTTGGCGTCCGGCACGGCCACGCAATTGATTGTCGATACGACGAGATTCATGGCGCTCGGTACCGAGTACGCACAAACCGCCGGCCTCCACTACTTTGTCATATTCTTGCTGATCGAAAGGATGTCCACCCAAAATAATATCGACACCACGTCCTGCCATGTTGGTCGCAACTGTCACGGCTCCCAAACGTCCGGCTTGCGCGATGATATGCGCTTCCTTCTCATGATGCTTGGCATTTAAAACCTGGCAAGGCACGCCTTCACGCTCTAGCATCTCAGCCAGAATCTCGTTCTTCTCAATAGAAATTGTGCCGATCAAAACCGGCTGACCCTTCTCATGGCGCTCTTTGACTTCGCGCACTAAGGCTTGCAATTTACCTGATTCGTTTTTATAAATACGATCATTCAAGTCCTGCCTGACCATCGGGCGATTGGTCGGTATGGTTGTAACTTCTAATTTATAAATTTTGGCAAATTCTTCCGCTTCAGTCGCGGCTGTACCAGTCATACCGGAGAGCTTCTCATATAATCTGAAATAATTTTGAAAAGATACGGTGGCTAAAGTTAAGCTTTCTTTCTGTACTTTAACTCCTTCTTTAGCTTCGATTGCTTGATGCAGACCTTCGCTATATCTGCGGCCAAACATCATGCGTCCAGTAAATTCATCAATGATGACAATCTCGCCATCCTTAACTACATAGTCCTTGTCACGTTTAAATAGTGCGTGAGCCTTCAAGGCCTGCTCGATATGATGCACTTCGGCAATGCCGCGATCAGTGTAAATATTTTCCACTCCCAACATTTTTTCTACCTTGGCAATTCCCTCTTCGGTCAAAGTGGCAGCGCGCAACTTCTCATCAACCTTATAATCCTCTTCCGGCCTTAGCTTCACTACGATTTGAGCAAACTGGCTGTACTTGCTAGTTGATTCAGCATCGGGGGCAGAGATAATCAAAGGCGTACGAGCCTCATCAATCAAAATAGAGTCAACTTCATCGACAATGGCATAATATAAATCGCGCTGCACCATGTCATCCAAATTTTGCACCATGTTGTCGCGCAAATAATCAAAACCGAATTCATTATTAGTACCATACAAGATGTCACAAGCATAAGCTTCTTTTCTAGTACACGGCACGAGATTTTGTACATCTAAAACTGGATCTCCCTCGTTCTTAGTATGACCGGCATCAAATTTATAAGAAATATTTTGTTGCTGAATACAACCGACGGTCATGCCTAAAAAATCATAAACGCGACCCATCCAATCAGCATGAATACGGGAAAGATAATCATTAACTGTAACCAAGTGTGCACCCTTGCCAGCTAAAGCATTAAGATACATGGGAGCAGTAGCGGTCAAGGTCTTACCTTCTCCGGTACGCATTTCCGCGATATGTCCGCGATGCAGGGCTATGCCGCCGATCAACTGCACATCAAAATGTCGCTGACCCAAAACGCGTTTGGACGCCTCGCGCACCGTAGCAAAAGCCTCCGGTAATAAATCGTCGAGCGTCTCGCCTTTTGTGAGTCGCTCTCTAAGCTTTGCGGTTTGCGCTTTCAAATCCTCATCAGATAATGCAGAAATCTGAGTTTCGAGAGTATTTATTTTGTCTGCTACTTCCCTAAGTTCTTTGACTACTTTAGCATTAGGATCGCCGAATAATTTAGTTAAAAATGACATATTCTTCTTGATTTATTTTGTCCCTTAATTATGCCAGAAATAAAGCCTGAAATCAACCTTGACAAAAAAACTAAAAAATACCGTTAAACCTCAATAAAACCTGGGCAAACATTGCTTTTTAAAACAAAAACCCCTCCTAGGGGCCTAAGCGGCTCCAGAAGGGGCTTGGGATGAACCTCACTTATTGTACGTGAGTTTCTTTGTATTTAACTAATTCGATTTTCAATTTATCTTTGACCTCGGTCAATGACTTATACAAGTCGTCAGTTTCAGCTTCAGCACGAATCACTTTCTTTGGTACTTCTAAATTAACCTCAGCGCGGAAGACGTCGCCTTTATGATGATGTGCTGTAGTTTTTCCAACTTCAACTTCAATGCCAATGATATTATCAAAATATTTATTTAGGCCTCCTAATTTCTCATTGATGGCCGCCTCGATCGCTTCAGTAAGCTCGATCTTGCTGGCTTTGATCTTGATGTCCATGTTTTTTTTGATTATGAGTTATATTAAAAATAATACAATAATACTATCAACCAATCAACTGACCTTAATTAAAATCCCAAATACTCCATTTCTTCTATCAGCTGCAAACTAAATTTACTTCTAACTTTCTGTTTGACGATGGAGATAAGCATGATAACGTCTTCAGCGGTTGCCCCTCCGACATTGGTAATCTTGCCGGCATGAGTTTCCGAAACCATGGCGCCTCCAATTTTTTTGCCTTTCAAACCGCATTCATCAATCAGCCAAGCTGCGGGAACTTTGCGGTAACCGACAAACTGATCCGGCAACTGAGGAAATTTCTCTTTGAACTTGTTAATCTCTTCTTCGCTCATAACAAAATTCCTAAAAGTACTGCCAACCGATCCGCCCTCGGATGCTTTACTGACACGATCCGCTAAATTCCTTTTGACGCTCTCTTTTATTTCAGCCATCTGTTCGGTTGACGCTTGGCGCAAACCCAGCTTAACCAATAAAATCACACCCTTGATTTTTCCTTCTTTTAACCCGCTACTACGATAGCCAAAATCAAGGTCTTTGACTGTTAATGTTTTGACTTTTTCTTCCTGTAAAAATTCCGCTTCGAGAAAGTTTTGTGAAACTTCTCCGCCATAAGCACCGGCGTTATTGCAGACAGCTCCGCCGATCGTACCAGGAATTCCTACGGCCCACTCTAACCCTGCTAGTCCCGCCTTCAATGATTCATTCATAACCAAAGCTAAAGGCGCTCCAGCCATAGCCATCAGTGTTTCTCCGACTATTTCAATCTTGCCGCCGAAATATTTAATAACCAAGCCGTCATAACCGCTATCTGAAACTAATAAATTACTACCTCCGCCAATAACTTTGTATTCAATGTTTTTTTTGTTAGCCCAAACAATAGCCTCCTGCAATTCCTCCGAATTTGAGACTGAACAAAAATATTTCGCCGGGCCACCGATGCGAAAAGTTGTATGTTGCGTCAGTGGCTCATTTTCTTTTATTTCTATCATGCTATTTCTTTTTAGTTTTTGCCATCTTAGTTTTTGTCAGCCAGCCGGTTTGTTCTAAAGTTTTTTTCTGCGCGGAAAAACCTGGGACCTTCTTCTTTGGTTTTTTAGCTGTTTTCTTTTGCAATTTGGAATCAAGTTGCCATAAGTCGTGGTTGGATACCGACATATTGACTTTTTTATATTAAAATATTATAATCCGATGATAACTCTCGAGTTTCGTCGAGAAAAGGCACATTTTAAAGAAGCTTGCAACTAGCTAAGAGTGGCCGTAACCACCAAAGACTAGTAGCAATAAAGTAAGGAGGTATAACGCCATGGCAGAGAATCAAGAAGTTACGGTCGAGGTACTCAGAGAAAACCTCGAGAATCTCGAAAATCTCGGGAAGCTCCTGATGAGCATTCCCCGAGAAAGGCTCCAGGAGATGCGCAAGGGCCTCAGAGAAACTGGGGGAAATAACGACCTGGTCGAATACATCGACATTGAACTTTCCTCGCGCGGTGGTCTCTTCGGTCGATCCTAGCATTCCCGACCTGAACATCCGCATTCTTACACGGTTACCGGCGCCGCAACTAAGCCGGTTTTTTTTATTGTAAAAATTTAACGAACTAACTCTTTGGCTACATTATAAATATCACCAGCACCCAAAATTAAAATCAAATCGAAATCCTTAGCCAGTTCTCTAATCTTATTTTCCGTCTCTTGTAAGTTGCCACCATAAATCGCATCAACACCTTGAGAAGCGATTGCTTCGGCCAGCCTCTTACCACTAACATCAAAATCGACCGGATTCTCGCGACCCTCAACAAAATAAATATCGGGGATAATTACTTTATCTGATCCGGCAAAACTAGCAGTGAATTCGTCAAAAAAATTCTTCGTGCGATTGTATTGATGTGGTTGAAAAACAACTAAAATTTTTCCTTCACGATAAAACTCTCGGGCAGCGGTAATATTTCTGCTAACCGCATCTGGCGTATGTGCATAATCAGCAATTACCTCCGACCTACCGCATTTACCCAAGCGCTCGAAGCGACGCCAAACACCTTTGAACTCTGCTAGCGACTGACGACAGACGTCAAGATTAACACCAGTCTCTAGTGCTACTATGATTGCTGCTACAGCATCGGCTACATTGTGTTTGCCCGGCAAAGGCAATTCAAACTCCTCCAATAATTCCCCGTCACGCCAAAGTTCAAACAATTGTTTTTGATCTTCTACTCTGATGTTTGTCGCGGTATAATCCGCTCCCCCGTTCAAAGAAAAAGAGACGACGCGTCCGGAAAAATTTTCTGCGACATGCTGGCAATTCTCGTCTTCAGCATTAACAATCAGCAGTCCGTCTTCCGGCATGCCTTTGACATAATCAACGAAGGCGCTGACATAGTCCGCTTCATCTTTATAATAATCCAAGTGATCTAAATTAATATTGGTAATGACGGCGATTCGCGGATGATAATTGGCAAAAGCGCGACGATATTCATCGCTTTCAAAAACCAAATATTCGCTTTCCCCTACTCGCCAATTATCAGAAAGAAAATCCGCCTTGGCGCCCAACACTACCGTCGGATCTTTCTCGCCGTCAATCATTAATTTAGCAATCATGGCGGTAGTCGTTGTCTTACCATCAGTACCGGAAACTCCGATGCCAATTTTTTTCTCCAAAAGCAATCCCAAAAATTGCGGGTAAGTAATAACCGGAATATCCAACTCCGAAGCGCGAACAATTTCCGGATTATTGTCGGGCACCGCAACTGAACGCACCACCAAACTGATTTTTTCATTAATGTGACTGGCATCGTGAGGCACATGTACCGTGATGCCATGTTCACGCAAATCACTGACAATCTCTCCTTCAGTTGCATCCGACCCTTCGACTAAAAAATGCCGGACGTGCGCGATGCCGGCCACAGCAGAAATCCCGATACCGCCGATACCGACGAAATATATCTTATTGATTTTATCCAAATTTATCTCCATTTTTTAAAAATTATTTTTTCATGTCTAATAGCAATCGCGCTATTTTCTCCGCGCCCGATGCCGGCATCATCTTACGGATGTTTTGCGATAACTCCTCTAATTTTTCCGGATGCGAAAGAGCGTCATCAATAACGCTGGCAAACATCTCGCCGTTCAGGCTCGCTTCCGACAAAACGATTGCCGCCTCATACTTCTTATAGTAGTCGGCATTAAATTCCTGATGCGTCTTATACATTGGAATAATAACCGTCGGCTTACCGCTAGCCGTGAGTTCGGATAAGGTAGACAATCCGGCGCGCGTCACCACTAAGTCAGAGGCGCAAACAGCCTCCGGCATTTCGTGAGTAAAAAATTCATACTGATGATAATTGTCCGCTTGAAAATTTATTGCCTTATCTTTGCCTGTTACATGAATCACCTGGCAATGCTTGAGTATTTCCGGTAAAGCATCTTTTGTAACTTGATTTAAATTTGTCGCTCCGGTACCGCCTCCAGTAATCAGCACCGTCGGTAAATCATTATCAAGTCCCAAAAGTTCACGGCTATGATTTTTATCGCAATGCAAAAACTCTTTCTTAATAGCATTACCAGTTAAAACTGTTTTGCCGGGATTAAAATCCTTGAGCGACAAATCAAAAGAAACTGTAATTTTTCTAGCCGTCCATGACATCAACCGATTGGCCAAGCCCACTTCAATATCTTGCTGATGTATCAAGACTGGCACACGCAAAACCCAGGCCGCCCAAGCAACTGGTACGCCGACAAATGATCCAGCAATCATGACAACGTCCGGCTTGAAATCTAAAAAAATTTTAAGTGACTGAAAAAAACCTTTGATAATCTTGAAGGGGTCAGTAAAGTTTTTCCAATCAAAATAACGACGGAATTTTCCGGAGCTTATAGAAAGAAAAGGAATCTTATAACTTTCAATCACTTTTTTCTCCGGTCCGTTTTCCGTGCCGACAAAAAGAAAAGAAATTTCTGGCTCAATACTTTTGAGTTCTTGCCAGACAGCAATCAAGGGACTGACCGAGCCCATAGTTCCGCCTCCGGAAAACAATATCTTCTTAGACATAAATTATTTGCTTGCTTGTTTTGAAATATTAAATAAAATTCCGGCGGCCGCCAAAGATACAAACATTGCTGTACCGCCGTAAGAAATGAAAGGAAGAGGTATTCCGGTCAAAGGCATAATGCCCAAAATAGCTCCAATATTAACCATGGCCTGAACCGAAAACCAAGTGATAATTCCCACTACTAAAAAACGACCGAAAGGATCTTCACAAGAAGCCGCCAACCTGAAGCCTCGATAAGCGACAAAGGCAAAGATCGCAATAATGACAACCGACAGAAGAAACCCCAACTCCTCCGCAATCACGGCAAAAATCGAATCACCGACAACCTCGGGCAAATAGGCGAATTTTTGCCGACTATGGCCGTAACCGCGCCCAAGAATTCCTCCCGATCCAACCGCTAACAAAGCTTGATTGATATGATAACCAATGCCTTTGGGGTCAAGTTCGGGATGCAAAAAAGTAGTCAAGCGCGCCGCGCGATAAGGAGACACCTTAACTATTGCCCACAAGCCAAGTAGACCAGCCGCCCCCAACCACGACAGATGAAGCAGGCTGCCTCCGGCAGCAAAATAAACTGCCAGCGACATTGAAACGATAATTATCATTGTTCCCGTATCGGGTTGCAAAACAATTAAGGCCGTAATGATAGATAAGACGATTAAAAAAGGAAAAAACCCGTAACTTAAGTCGCGAATGTGATGCTCTTCTTTGGAGGCCAGCCAAGCCGCCAAATACATTAAAAAGGTTAGCTTGACGATTTCCGAGGGTTGCAGAGAAAAACCAAAAACGCTAATCCAGCTATGAGAAGTGCCCCAGGGAGCGCCAATACCCGGCACAAACACTAAAATCAATAAAACGATGGAAGCAAAAAGCATTGGAGAGGCAAGCTTTTCCCATCGCTTATAATCAATTCTTGAGCAAATCCAAAAAGCTACCGCACCCGGCAAAACACCCATAGTTAATTGATGCTTGAGATGCCAATAAGCGTCTTGATATTTCTGCCACCCCAGAGCAACTCCGGCTGAGGCAATCATCAGAAGTCCCAAAAAAACTAGAAGCCAAATTGCCCCTATCAAATACCAATCAGGAGAACCTTGCTTGTCTTTGGTTAAAAGAGATTTGATTTTCTCCAGCCAATTTTCATTACGTCGCATTGCTATCTTAATGATTTTATTATTTTGATAAATTGATTACCACGATCGAATTCATTAATAAACATTCCGAAGCTGGCACAAGCCGGAGACAATAATACAATACCCCCCTTTGTAGCTTGGTCCTTAGCCAAAGCTACTGCCTCTTTCATCGAAGAAACTTCTGCCAAATCCAATTCTTTCTGCTTCAAAAGCAAGGGCTTGAGCCTCTCGGTTCCCGTGCCCGTCAACAATATTGCCAAACGGCATTGCTTACCGATTTCTTTGCTCAAAACTTTGAAATCCAATCCCTTGTCCGATCCGCCAGCGATTAAAACAATGTTTTTCTTTCCGCCAAGAGCGCGCAAGGCCGCAATAGTTGCCTCCGGCGTGGTTGAGGTGGTGTCATTATAATATTTTACCCCCCCAACCTCTTTCAATAATTCTAATCTATTAGGCACGCCCTTAAAATCTTTTAACACGGCAATTACCTGCGCCGGCCGGAGACCATAAATCATGGCGCCACAAATCGAAGCCAAGGCATTGGACAAATTGTGTTCGCCCGGCAAACGCAAAGTCTTAGTTGAACAAATTTTTTGCTCAACTCCATTATGGCGAAAATAAATATTTCCGCTACGCACAAAACAACCGTTCTCTTCTTTAAACGGATTAAGCGAATACCAAAATCTCTGCGCCACAACTTCCTTACCCATCTTGAGAGTGTAAGGATTATCACGATTAAGAATCACATAATCCTGCGGTGTCTGATATTTGAAAATATTCTTCTTGGCTTCGGCGTACTCCTTGATTCCTTTATAAGTATTTAAATGATCCGGATAAATATTAGTAAAAACAGCTAGGTGCGGCGACCTCTTAATATCCTCTAGTCCCTCTAGAAGCCAAGAAGACAATTCCAAAACTACGTTGCCACCACGGCTGACCAAAGGCATTTGCGCTAAAGGCGATTTGGTAATATTGCCTCCCAACACTGCGTTTTTGTCTATGCGCCTAATAAATTCATAAAGCAGAGTTGTGGTAGTGCTCTTGCCACGCGTTCCAGTTACCGCCAAAACACGCTTACGATCGATTAATTGAAAAAATAATGAGATGTCATTGACGATAGGAATCTTATTGGCTCGAGCCAGCTTCAAAAACTTAGAGCTAGCCGGAACGCCAGGATTTCTGACAACCAAATCAACTCCCTTAAAATCGCTAACTCGATGCTTACCCAAAACCAACTTAATTTTGTCTTTCATCTTGCCTAACCTCTTGAGCTGGTCAGCTAATTGCACCTCGGTTTTTAAGTCGGTAACAGTTACTTTGGCGCCAGCTTCAACCAAAAACTTGGTAGCGGAAATTCCGCTACCTTCTTCATATAATCCCAAACCCATAACCGTTACTTTCTTCCCTTTTAAATTCATATGTTTCAACTATCTATTCCAGGCTCCGGTATCGACTAAAAATATTACCAACCCAATGATTGCCATCACGCCGGCTACCACCCAGAAACGCATGACGACCTTAGCTTCCGGCCAACCAATCGCTTCAAAATGATGATGAATGGGAGCGGAAAAAAAAACTTTTTTTCCGCCACGCAATTTTTTGGAAGCGACTTGAATAATCACCGACAAAGACTCGATGACAAATAAAAATCCAATGATCGGCAACAGTAAAACTGAATTAGTAAGAATGGCAATCACCGCCAAAGTAACGCCTAGCGACATGGCTCCCGTGTCGCCCATAAAAAATCGCGCCGGCGTAATATTGAACCACAAGAATGCTAGCAAGGCGCCGACAATAACTCCGCAAAAAGCGGCTAAATCAAATCTGCCTTGAGCAAAGGCAATGGCCCCAAATGAGATGTAAGCAATCAAAAGTGTGCCACCGGCCAAACCGTCGAGCCCGTCAATTTCGTTGACTGAGAAAGCAGTGGCTACGATCACAAAAATGACGAAGGGAATAAACCACCAGCCGATATTAAAATTGCCCACCAAAGGTATGCGAATCAAATCCCATTCGAGACGGAAATAAAACCAGAAAGCCGCCACCAAGGCAATGGCAGTATAAACTAAAAGACGGTGTTTGACTGAAAGTCCTCCGCCACAAGGTCCGATTTTTCTGACATTAAGATAATCATCAACCAACCCAACCAAGGCCGCGGCCACCAAACATCCCAAAGGCAAAAGCGTCTGCGGTCTAGTCAAAAAGTTTAGGAAAGTAAAATAACTATTAAACCAAACAGATAAGTAATAAATAGCAACCGAGAGAATTAAAACTGTCACCCAAATCAACAAGCCCCCCATGGTTGGCGTACCGGATTTTTTTTGATGCATGGCGGTAAACACGGGAGATTTGACGCTATCCCTAATTTGCTTGCCCAGCTTATACTTGTACAAGAAATGAGTTAGAAGCGGAGTCCAGGCCATAGCAACAAAGAAAGAAAAGAAAGTCAGAGAAAAAATCTTGATAACTACTGAATCGATCGCCATAATTGATTTATCATTAAAAATTTTGCCGACAAAACCTCTATGAGGCAGTCGCGATTAAGAATTAATATAGATAAGTAAAGCAACAACAATAATCAGAAGCGCATTTATCAGAGCTGCCATAGCGGGCATAATCCTGGCCAACACCCGATATCCTAAATATATCTGGAAGGAAAGCAGTCCGTTTAT
Source organism: Parcubacteria group bacterium ADurb.Bin326 (assembly GCA_002068915.1). Lineage (GTDB taxonomy): Bacteria > Patescibacteriota > Patescibacteriia > 2-01-FULL-39-33 > 2-01-FULL-39-33 > CAISTG01. The sequence continues at coordinate 8,060 of MWBE01000037.1, read as the reverse complement.
CAGTATTACCGCCAAGCCGGCCAGGGGCATAAGCAAAAGCCAGTACCACGGACCAAAGGAGCTGATTCCGAAATACATGTTATACTGTAAGATAATATATTCGCTAGAACTCCAAAAAGCGACTACCACTGTTATCCATAGGGCAAGATTTAACAAAAAAGCCAAAAGTAAGGAAAAATAAACAATCCTATCGTGTTTGGCGGGACTGCCATCGATCAGGTCAGTAATTCTTATTAATAATCGCTGCATCCGATTGTCTTTATTGTAATTTTAGATATTAATATTATAGAGGTTTAAACAAGAAAAGTCTAATTCTAAAACGGCCAGTCGTAAAAAGTCTTCACTTCAACGCTACAGGGCCTACCGCCCTGGTGTCGGCCTCACAAGACCATAATATTGACAAAATTACAAAATTGTGCTATCATTAATAGTTACAAGTAAAAAAAGCGAAAAAAATAATAAAAAACACTAAAATTAGATAAAAATATGGAAAGAGATAAAATGCTAAACGCCAAAAACTTCCTCACTATCGCCTTTTTCGGTGTTTTGTTGATGTTATTGGCTTTGGGAATAAGCCTTTGGCAAACCCCCAAATATAAATCTTCCGTCAAGCTTTTGACTGTATTTAATCAAAGCAATATTGACGTCTATACTGCCTCTAAAACCGCTAACTATATTACCGGTGTTTTGGGGGAAGTAATTTATTCAAATGCCTTCATTGATAGTGTTATGAGATCGAGCAATATTGAGGATAACTTAGGTTATGGTAGTGAAAACAGACAAAAAGCTTGGAAAAAATCCGTCAAAACTACGGTTCTGGAAAATAAAGGAATTATCATCATTGAGACTTACTCAGAAAAAAGATCTGATGCTATTGGATTAGCCGAAGCTGTTGGCAATACTTTAATTAGAGAACATGGAAATTACGACGGCAGCGCTGATCGTGTCAGCTTAAAAATGCTTGACACTCCCTCCTCTTATGACAGTTGGGCTATTTTCAAAGTAATGCGTGACACCGCTATGGGGTTGGTTGCCGGATTGCTAATCGGCTTAACTTTCATAATGATCTTCCCCAATCATCGCTTGTTTGACTTCAGAAAAAAATATTATGTGATTCTGCCTGAGTCTCATGAAAATACTTTTAATCCTTCTGCGTCTCAAGCTTACAATAACTACGAACCAGAAAAAACCACCACTTCTGCTCCCGGCTATGCGCCTCAAAGTAACAATCCTTGGTTGAATGGCTCTGATTATAGAACCGGCAATCGCGACAATCTGCAATAATCAGCAAGCCGTCCGCCAACTGGCCAGGACGGCTTTAGCTATCTAGCAAATTTATGTTGCCAAACAATAAAAACAATCCGCTGTTTGAAAAAAGAGAAAGCAAAATCTTATTGCTGGGATATTTGTATTTCATTTTGCTAATAGGCGCTTTTGCTTTTTACTCCAGCTCTCCACTAATTTGGCTGGCTGTCTTCGCCTTGTCGCTAATTTTAATTTTGCCCAATCATTACTACTTAGGATTACCTTTAATCATAGTTTTAACTATTCTTTTCGAGCGTTTTTTTACTCTGCAAGGACTGGTTATTGATCGCTCTGTGTTTAAGCTTTATCCCCTGGATATAGTAATGATTGCCTCTTTTTTGGCCCTGGCAATCAGCATCAAAACAAAAGAATTTAAGTTAAAACTAAAATTCGGCTGGCCCGAATGGCTGCTTATCGGTTTCATGCTTTTGGTTTCTGCATATCTGGTAAGGGCAGTATTCGATATTAATGCCGACTTGGCTGTCGCCTTCAGTTCTTTCAAAAACTACGTCTGGTATCCACTAATTTATTTCTTTATCATACTGACCGTTAGAACCGAAAAAGATCTCAAAAAAACAGTGCACCTGATATTAATTTCCGGGGCCTTCATTATTGCCTTCTTGCTTATCGGCTTAGCTCGCGGTGGCGGACTTTGGACTGAATACACTCCGCTCTCTACTTCGGGCACCAGATACTTAGCCGGAACTCATGCCTTCTATATGTCGCTGTGTTTAATCTTGGGCGTCTCTTTGTTGGCTTTCAAGCGTTTAAGCAGTGTCGGCTTCGCCTCGCTGATTGGCGGATTTTGGATAATTGGAATAGTCGCTTCTTTGATGCGTCATCTTTGGCTGGATATCGCCTTTTCTTTTGTCCTGCTTTTTTTAATGTTGCCCAAAGAAAACAAAAAAGAAATCTATAAATATGCCAACAAAGCCGGACTGATAATCATCTCGTCTTTGGCTATAATAACAACCGCTGCCGGCTTGTTTTACTTAACCAATTTCAGTGAAAACTTCCGCAATCAAACTGATAACTTACTGACCCGTGCCACCTCTTTAATTAACCTGGGAGAGGATACTTCTGCGACTTGGCGATTGCAACTTTGGTATGACGCCAAAGAATCCTGGGACAAAAATCCCGTCTTTGGGGTCGGCTTAGGCAAGAGCGTACTGATAGATACTGGAGATTGGCAGAACTTCGAAGAAATCCGCAACATGCACAATTCATTGTTAGCGCTTCTGGTACAATTGGGGGCTGTCGGATTTTCAATCTTTTTTGCCTTGATTCTAGCCTCCGGACTTTCTGCTTGGAAATGGATTTATCGCCACAAAGAGCTGTTACCCTATTATCTGGGATTAGCCGCCGGCTGTGCAACTTTTTTGTTCGCCAGTTTGTTCCAGCCTTATCTTGAAACCAATCTGATGGCGATATTCTTTTGGATCTTTTTGGGATTACTGAGAACTTCAGCTATAATAAAAGAAGATGAAAATACTGCAAATCAATAAATTTCTCTACCCCAAAGGGGGCGCGGAAACCTATCTGTTTTCTCTTTCTAAACTCTTGACCGATGCGGGACATGAGGTTATTTACTTTTCCCAAAAAAATTCTAAAAACATTCCTTGCGACCAGGAAAAATATTTCATCAGTGATCTAGAGTTGGGCGGATTTTCTTTCTCCTCGCTCTTTAGGCTAGGTAGAATCTTCTGGTCATTTAAGGCCGCCAAAAACTTGAAAAAATTAATTGCCGACGAAAAACCAGACTTGGTGCATTTACATAATATTTATCATCAACTGTCTCCATCTTTGATTGCCGTTGCCAAATCTGCGGGCCTGCCGGTAGTGATGACCGTGCACGATTTCAAGCTTGTCTCTTACGACTACACTTTACGCGCTGACGGTCGCCACGGCCAACACAAAGGATCGCTGATTGCCGACTTGATTTTACGCTTGGAATTTGCCTTCCATAAAGCCATTAAAATCTATGACCGCATCGACCTTTTCATAGCGCCATCGCAATTCGTCAAAAATAAATTGGTTGAACACGGCTATGCTGAAGATAAAATTATTGTCATTCCCCACTTTATCGAGATGAACAATTTTAGTGTTCAATCTGCTTCAGGAGATTATATTTTGTCATTTGGAAGACTGGACGAAACTAAGGGTTTCGAAGATTTGATTAGAGCAGTAGCCTCTTTAAAAGAGGGTGCGCCAAAAATAAAGATAGCCGGTTCGGGACCGGAAGAGGCCAAGCTTAATGTCTTAATTCAAGAATTTGGACTAACTGAAAAGGCTGAACTGCTAGGCAAAAAAGATAAGCCGGAATTGGCTCGTTTGATTGCCGAAGCAAAGTTTGTCTGTTTCCCTACCAGGGTACACGAAACCTTCGGCTTAGCCGCTTTGGAGAGTCTGGCTTACGGCAAGCCGGTTGTCGCCTCTCGCGCTGGAGCCCTGACGGAGTTAATTCGTGATGAAGAAAACGGAATATTGTTTGATGCCGGAAATATCGATCAATTAGCCTCCGCTATAACCAAACTTAACGACCCGAAACTGCTTGCTAAATTATCCCAAGGAGCGCTTAACTCCGCCACTAATCAAAAATATTCTTCTGGACAACATTTAAAGTCAATACTTGAGGCTTATCTTTCGATAAAAAAATAAATATGTTTCAAAATAAAACGAAAATTTGGGCCCTACAGTCAATCCTGATTGCCACTGCAATTCTGGCCGGCGTTTTCTTTTGGGCGCATTATAATAACCGACAAGGAGAAGCAATTATTCTGCCTCAAACTAATTACCCCAAAGTTGCCGCCTTTTACCTGGCTACTCCAATCAACGAATCAAGCGCCAAAGAAATAGCCAAACATGACTTGGCAGTACTGAACATGGCCGCGCAAAACAATCCGGAATACCTCAAAAAAATCAAAGAGCTTAATCCCAAAATTGTCCTACTGGCGTATACCAGTAATGCCGAAACCCTTAATTCCCTGCTCTACGATAATGAGCCCTCGGGCAGCGGCATCTGGCATCAGCTTGGCTCCGGAGTACGCGAAGAGTGGATTATGAAAAAATATACCGGAGAAAAAGTTCACATTTGGAAGGATAATAATTTAATGAATCCTTATGTAAAGTCCTGGGACGGCAAACGTTACGGCGATTACTTGGCGGATTTTCTGTACGAAAAAGTTTTGGACGCCGGGTATTGGGACGGATTATTTTTTGACACCACCTTTCAAAATATTTCTTGGGTATCTTCGGATTTAGACATCAACAACGACGGACGCAAAGATAGTGATGTAAACATTAATCAATTATGGCAAGAAGGTCATCGCTACTTCTTCCGCAAGTTAAGAGAAAAAACCGGCAGCAACTACTTCATTGTTACCAATGGCGATTTGGAAGTTTCCGACTACGCCAATGGCAGAATGTTTGAGGGATTTCCTGAATACTGGGAGGGTGGCTGGAACAACCAAATGAAAAAATATTATTCGCTCGGAGAGTCAGGATATTGGCCTAGGCTTAACATTATTAATTCCGATACCGAAAACACTGGCAATAAATACGACTACCCATCAATGCGTTTCGGACTGGCTAGCGCTCTACTTGGCGATGGTTATTATAATTTCGAATCGGGCACAGAAAGCCGTATCACCCTGTGGTGGTATGACGAATATTCCGTAGACTTGGGACAACCCACTGGTCGTGCTTTTAATGTCTTTAATCGTAATGATTATAACTTCAAAGAAGGCGTCTGGCAAAGAGATTTCGAACGCGGTATTGTACTGGTCAACTCTACAGATAAGCCACAAACAATCAACCTTGAAGCAGAATATGAAAAAATACGTGGCACCCAAGACATTTCTGTTAATGACGGCTCTATAGTCAATCGGGTGACCGTTCCGTCAAAGGACGGCATTATTTTATTGCGACCGGCTTCTCAGATAGAAGGCGCGCCATATGCTAATGGATCTTTTGCCCGCATCTTCGATATCAACGGCAAAACCAAACGCAACGGATTTTTTACTTACGACAAAAATTATCCCGGCAGTTCGCAAATAATCAGACGCGACATCGACCGTGACGGAAAAATTGATATTTTAGTTGCCGGCAATAATAGCGTGACTCTTTATGATGCCAACGGCACAACCATAAAAACAGTCAAGCCATTTGGCGACAAGTTTCAAGGTGGTATCAGTATTGCCCTTGCCGACTTTGATAATTCCGGACATTACTCCGTACTGGTCGCTCCGGAAAGGGGCGGGTCTAACTTGATTAAGTTTTATAATAATAAATTATCCGACACTGGCAAACAATTCTCTGCCTATCGCGCCTCAGCTACCGGATTGGGCGCCCACATTGCCACCGGCGACGTCGATGGCGACGGCCGTGATGAAATCATTGCTGGAGCTGGATTTGGTGGCGGACCGCATGTCAAGATATTTGACCAAGCAGGCAATTTGAAAAATGAATTCTTTGCTTACGGACTTAATTTCCGCGGTGGCGTCAACGTCGCAGCCGGAGATGTTGACGGCGATGGCAAAGACGAGGTTATTACTGGCGCTGGAATCACCGGTGGCCCGCACGTGCGAATTTTAAATTCAGCCAATCAGGTTATCGGACAATGGTTTGCTTACGATTCTAGCAAACGCTTCGGCGTCAGAGTAACCTCGGCTGATATTGACGGCGACGGCTTAGATGAAGTTATTGCTCTCAATACTAATATCTTTATGGCTAATGGCAAATAAACATATGGACAACAAATCAACCAACAATGAACAACCAAGGCCGGAAATCATCAAAGTCGAAGGCCGCGAAATTAAACCGGCGATCAAAAATGGTCGACCCAATATTGTCATCGGCACTCTGAATATAATCATCAATCCGGCGCGACGCCGTTATCATCGTTTCTATAAACCGCAAGCCAATCAACTGTGGTATCTGCATCTAATTATAGATTCCATCCTGTTAATTGCTATGATTGTTCTGACTGCCTTTAATGTCTGGCTAGCTACTCACCGACCTCAAGATTGGATTATTCCTGCCATAAACTGGCAACAAGAACAACAGTTAACTAATCAGGAAGTTCCGCACCTCAAACTGGAGTTGCAATCTTCTGAAGAAATACTTGATCCGGGAGAAAAATTCTCTTTGATCATTAATTATAAAAACGAAGGCAAGTCAACAGCCAAAGACGCAGTCATTACCCTTGATCTCAACGGAGAATTTTGGCAAGGCAAAAACAAAATTATTTGGAATAGCAATGAACTGCCTCGACTCAAGGAAATCAAGCCGGGAGAAAGTGGTCAGATAAAATTCGACGGAGTCTTGGCAAAAAAATTCGAACCGCAATCCGACTCTCAAACAAAATTCGCTTTGATAGCTCAAGTTGAAAGCCAATATGTCGGCGAGGCATCCGCAACAGAAAAAATGACTTCCCTATCCAACAAAGAAATAATCAAAATTTCAACCGAGTTTAAAGTCAATGCTTTTTCCCGCTACTATTCTTCTGAGGACGAACAGTTGGGGCGCGGGCCGATGCCTCCGGCGGTCGGACAAGTCACTCGGCTATGGGTCTTTTTCGGCTCAGAAACCGATTATAATGATGTCAGCGATATCATTGTAACCGGCAAGTTGGCAGACAACGCCGAGCTTACCGGCAACATGAGCGCCACCAGTGAACGGGGCGTGGACTTCAACCCGGCCAGTCGCCTCATCACTTGGAAAATATCGCGCCTATCAGCTCCGGCTAAATTCTATCCGGAGACGGGAGTGGCTTTTGAAGTGGCGCTGACGCCCAATCAGAATCAGATCGGACAAGCAGCAATTATTGTTTCAGATATTAAAGCTTCCGGAAAAGATGTTTTTACAGGTAAATCCTTTAATTTAAGCCTGCCGGATGTCACATCCCTGACCTTGGAAGGAAAAACTGATGGCAAAGTGCGTGCGCAGTAATTGAGAGAAATAATCAGGTGCAAATAAGAAACAATTTAGCTAAAATTAGCTAAATTGTTTTGTTTTTATAAAATTAGATTTCCAGGTATTGACAAAAAAATAGCAATATGATATAATGCTGTATTGAGTCAATGGCTCAATTTGAGTTCCTTACAACAGACGCTCCCGCGTGGAGTGTCTGATGAGTATACATAGAGAGATCCCGGTCGGCGCCAGTATGTGCCGACTGGATAACCTGAGTATTAGCGGCCTCTTGTGAGTGCCGCGAAACTCGAAGAAGGGTTGGCGGCACAGATGCCGTCGACTTAGTGACGGGGCCAAAGCAAGAGCCGCTTTCGAGCGGTACATACAGGAGAACTGAGATGAAACGTTACGCGAAAACCCTTACCATGGCCGTGATGGCCATCACCATGACCGCGGTGCTGTGCGGTTGCAACCCCCTCATCCAGAAGTGGAACACGGTCGACGAGGAGACGGGCTACCCCATCTCCGTCACCGTTCCCACCATGGGAGCGAGCATTCCTGCGCCCGACGGCAAGGTCTCCATGACCTACGAGAAGGGCGGCGGATTCAAGTCCGCCTCGGTCAGACTCCGGCTCGTCGGCCACACCGACTTCGGCGAACCGGTCGAGCTCCGGCCGGAAAAAATCGACCCGTGCACTGCGTTTGTCTGGTCGATTGTTCTGGCCATGGGCGGAGGTTTTGCCGCGGGTTTGGGGGCTGACCCCAGGTTCGACATCAACCTCACCTTTGGGCCCGAGGTGGAGCTGGCTGAGTTGACGGTCAACGGCTGGTCGGACAACGCG
>MWBE01000036.1 GCA_002068915.1 Parcubacteria group bacterium ADurb.Bin326 | reverse complement strand
CCGTCATAGGACGTATAAACCTTGAATCCCTCCAAAGAAAACTTGGTCTTATAAAGATCCGCCAAAAAAACATCGTCCTCCACTATCAAGATGCTTATCTTCTTGTCTTTTGTCATACTGATAAAATTAATATTTTAATTCTGCGTTACACGCATTACTTCGTCAATAGTTGTCTCGCCCTGCACCGCCTTAATTAGTCCGTCTTGCATCAAATTAACGTAATTCTGTTTTTTAAGCTGTTGATCTAATACTTCTCCTGAAAAATTCTCCTTGGTAATCAATTCTCTCAATTCTGATGTCACCTCCAAAAGTTCGCCAACAATTGTTCTACCAACGTAACCAGAGTTAGCACAAGAAGAACAACCCTTACCACGGAAAAACTTCATTTTCTTAATACCACCTTTGAGATTATCGGGAATTTTTACAAATTCTTGTTCGATTCTAGAAAATAGCGCCGGTGGCAATTCAATTTCTTCCCTACAATCAGAGCAGATTTTTCTGACTAAGCGTTGAGCCATTACTAAATTGAGTGTAGACGCCAAAAGAAAAGGTTCTGCATGCATATCCACTAAACGAGGAATCGCGCCCCAGGCGTTATTGGTATGCAGAGTGGAAAAAACCAAATGTCCGGTCAGTCCTGCATGAATTACTAATTCGGCCGTTTCATTATCGCGAATTTCTCCCACCATTATAATATTAGGATCCTGACGCAGAATAGCCCTGAGACCGGAAGCAAAAGAAAATCCTACTTCTGGATTAACCTGTGACTGATTTACTCCTGAAACATAGTACTCTATCGGGTCTTCAAGGGTAGTGATATTACTATCGTCACTCTTTAATATATTCAATATCGAATAAAGCGTGGTGGTTTTACCGGATCCGGTCGGTCCTGTAAGTAAGAAAAGTCCGAAAGAACGCTTGATATTTTGCTCTATTATCTCTATGTGATAATCAGAAAAACCCAATTGTTTCAACGTAGGAACACCAGCAGAAGTGTTTAAAACCCTGATAACAACCTTCTCGGAATTAAGCATTGGGAGAACGGAAACGCGCAAATCAACATCTTTTCCGTCAATTACCAATCTTATTCTACCGTCTTGTGGCACTCTTGTCTCATCCAGCTTAAGATTAGCCAAAACTTTAATTCTGGAGACAACTGCATTATGTAAATAATTGGGAACATTAAGCGAGGTATGCAAAATGCCATCAACCCTGTAACGCACTCGGCTTTCATTTTTTCCCGGCTCTATGTGCACATCAGAAGCTCCGCCGTCCACGGCATTCCTAATTATCACAGAAACTATTTTGGCCACTGGAGCGCTTTTTATTCTTTCTTCTACGGAAACCTCATCTTCTTTTTGCGAAATAACCTGCTCTTTGGAAGAAAATTTTTCCTCGGCCGATTTCAAGGCGGTGGCAATTTCTTTTTTTGATTCGCTATACTGCTTCATGGCCCTCCTGAAATCAAAAATGGAAATTATATAATAACGTGGCTTCCAACCTTCTTGCTTGGCTAAAAAATCCATGGCCTCAATAGCCAAAAAATTTCCCGGATCAACTAATCCCACTTTTATCGCCTTATCCTCCTGGCCAAAAACAACCATTTTGTAATTTTCGGCCGCTTTCTGCGACAAAACATTCAAAACAGATTGGTTAATTTCTGTCTCAGACAGGTCGGCTATGGGTAAATTAAAAATCTTGCTCTTAATCGAGGTTAGTTGCGATGAAGTAATCAGGCCTGAACTTATTAATAACTCTTGAGGATCAGCCCCTGACTGCTGGGACTTCACTAAAATATCCGAAAGCCTAGCCTCGTCAACTAAGTGAGAGGACAAAATATAATTTTTAATTTTTTCAAAAGCTTGATCTGCCATAGACAACTACTAATTCCTAATAACACTTAAGCACTGCACTTCAGAGACGGCGGTCATAACCTCATCGGGGTTTTTTTTGGAAGCAAAGGGGTTGCCGCGATCAGTGCTGGGATTAATCTGGTTAAGTGGCCAATCGCCACATTTTTTGAGTTCGTCCAAATCTTCAAGCGATTCCTTGTCTACCTGAATAATTCTAGTATACGGAGTATAGGAATTATCACCATCAACAGAAGTCAAAAATAGATCGGGAAAATAAAAAAAGTAGGCGGCAAAGAAAATAACTATCACTAAAGCAGCCAAATAAACGGTAATTTTCAAATTATTCTTTTTAGCGTTTTTCATTATTTTTTACTTAAGCTTGAGCCGTCATAATAAACAACCAGACTAAGTTCGTAAATAGGATTTTTGTTAGAAAAATTAACCGAATAGATGTCATTCATCATGATGCTTTCTTGGAGTAGGCCAACCATGTTCTTTAACTCATTATATCCCCCTCCTACTAATTTCATCTTTACTAGCAACTTGCCAACGGATTTATTATTATTTTCCTTGGTTGACTGGATCCCTAAATCGTCTATATCCATACTATTTACAAAAAACCCAGATTTTTTAGCCAAAGAAGTAAGATGCGTTATAAGTGACGGATAGTCCGGCTTTTCCGGTAAGGCCAACGATATTAAATTTTTCTCGGCTTGGCTTAATTCAATTATCTGTTTTTCATGCATTTTTGAGGCATTCAATACGCTCTCAGCCTGAGCCAATCTAAGATTTAAAGCTTTGCTGAGTTCGATGTTCTGCATGTAAACGTCCAAAGGTTGGCTTAAAAATAAAAAATAGCCAAATATCAATAAAATCAAAGAAAGTAAAGGCAACAATATTTTTTTGCGTCTTTTGTAAAGTATTCCCAATTGTTTTAGTATTGATTGCTTATTCATAGCTTATTTTGCTTTCAAGGAAAAAACGTGATCAGCCAAAACCAATCGCAACTGGAAAGAAATTCCGGAAGATCCGGTCTTGCTATCGCTGGAGATCTGAATATTGCTAATTTTGGCATCCTTAACAAAATCACTGGCATTATTAAGCAAGGCCAATTGTTTAGCTGCGGTCTCATAGCTGTCAGCGACTCCAGGCAACAAAAAGCTTCCGGAAGTATCCATGCTTAAATTATTATAATAAACTCCATCTAAAGTATATTTCTCTAAAAGTTCGAAAAAATTAGACCAGGCGAGCTTATTTTTCCTAAGACTGACAATGCTTGTTATGCGACCGGCTAAATCATTATTTTTTTTCAAACGAGACTCGTAATCCCCTACCTCTTTGGTTTTCGAATCAAGCATGACATTTCTCTGTTTCATGGAAACGACTAGTTGCGCCTGTCCCCAGAAAATAACGCCATAAATCCCAAGCAAAATTACTACCGGAACCAATACGGCAATAGCAACATGCGCAAACTCTCTTCCTTGGCTGGCCGTTCGCTTACTTAACAAATCAATTGGTATAAGGTTAACATCCGGAACATTCTTGTGCCCATTAGGCTCGACTAGATTATAAGCGATTGATTGATTTTTTTTCTTTTTATGTTCCTTGGTCGAATGCTCTTTTTTCTTAGGCTCTTCTGCCGGCTTTGTTTCAAAATGATGCGGCGCCTCTACTTTTTCTGGAGCCACTTTTAAAGTAACGGGTTGCGGCTTAATCTGATTTTTTTCTTTATTTCCTTCAATAGCAACATCGGAAGCTAAACGAACATTTTCGCTTTGATGTTTCACTGGCACAAATAAAGATTTCAGTACTTGCCACCAACTATCATCGTACCTTTTAGTAAATGTTTTTATAGGTACCGGCTTATACGGCTTAGTTTCCTTAACGGTTACGAAATTCTGCTTTTCCTTGGCTGGAACAACTGGAAGAGCCTGATAGATAACTGGCTTGGGTTTTTCAATTTCCGGCTTCTTAACCTCTTTGATTTTTGGCATCGAGGTTATCAGCGGACGAGGAGAACCCAAAAAGGAAAACCAGCTCTTCTTTTGTTTAGGTTCCTTGGCCTTTGGCGGCAAAACTTCCTTAATCACCTCTTTGCGCTCGACCGGCTTAAGCCAATTAGCTCCGTTTACAACCTTGTCTTCCTTAGGGGGCTCATTAAGTTGAGGTGCGCCGGTAGCTGGATAACCCAAAATTTTTCTCCACCAACTTTCTTTAGTTGCCGGCTTTATTTCTTTGGCTTTTTTAGAATCGGGCTGATTTAATAAAATATCAAAAGACTTAGGATGTTTGGCGATCCTTTCCTTTTCTTTGGTTTCTTTTTTCCTTAAATCTTCCGGAAGCAAATTTATTTCAACCATAAATTGATTAACGTATTTCCTTCATTGCCAAACCGATTGCGACTGAGAACCTTGAGCCTATTCTGCTAAGCACCGGTTTGAGATCCAATGGGTAAATAGTTTTTGCCCAGGGATCGCCAACATAACAATTAACATTAAAAACTGACGACAAATAACCCGAGAGATGTCCCAGCATGGCTGTGCCACCAGTCAAAATTATTTTTTCTACCTTGTCTTGATGTGATTCATTATAAAGATTCATCATATATCTGATTTCATTCAATATTGGAGCGAAAGACTTTTCTACCGTCTGTGGCAAAGAGTTTTCTGAGGTCTCAGCGTCCAAAGAAAGGTCTTGCTTGAACTGTTCGGCTCTTTCCAAATTTATATTAAGAGAATTAGAAATTGCTCTGGTTATCGAAAGTCCGCCCAATTCCAAACTTCTAGTTATAACCGGCACCCCCTTATTAACAATGGTTATGCTGGAAGTTGAAGCGCCCATATCGATTACCATGACAGTTGACAAATCACCACCAACTAACGACCTTATCAAGGCGAAACTTTCTGTTTCTAAGCTTAATAAGTTTATGTTGGCCTTCTTGAATATTTCGACATACTTCTTAATCAGAGCTTTATTGGCTCCGGTCAATAATATTTTAACATTTTTTTGCGGTTTTGAAAAAATTTTCTTAAAAGGATTGGCCTCTTGAGACACATCTATCTGTCTTTCGGGACTTGCCTCCAAATTGTCCTTGGGAGCTTCGGGAGAGATGTTTATTTCTTCTATCTTATTCCAATTAAGAATAACGTCTTCCAAAGGCATGGGCATGATTTTTTTCGCTTCCCACTGTACTGCTGACGCCAGTTCTTTGTCGCTCATCAGGGGTAGAGTTATTATCGAAGAAAAAACAGAAAAATTAGGAAGGGCGGCGATGGCTTTATTGGAGGAAACCTTGGCTTTTTTACAAATATCAGAAATAATCGATGCTGCTTCATCAATATCAGAAATCAATCCCGATTCGCTGATATTAGCCGGACTTTTCTCAGTAAAACCATAAGTTGCCAACCTAGGACGACCCTTAAAATTAACTAATTCCGCTATTTTTATAGAGGATGATCCCAAGTCTATACCAAGGTAATTATCTTTATTAGAAGCCATAATTTTATTTTTTTTATTTAGAATTCAAAATCTCTTATCACGGGCAGTCCTTCGGCAAAACCCTTTAATCCGGGAGGAGGATTGGCAATCAAGCGTCCGTCATAGATAATTCTTTCCGATCCTTGCTTAATATTTGAATAAGACCTTTCCCAGCCAAAAGCTCTGGCGATAACTAGACCAACTACTGTTAGAGGACTTTCTGATGATCCGCTAAAGAAAATACCGTGACCCGTTCTAGAAAATTTAGGATATCCTTGATCTTCGGTCGGCGATTTAACTAAGGGAGAGCCATTACCTAAGACCATAAAAGCTCCGGCCACTTTTGTTACCGTCTGGGCAACAATTACATCGCCCATGACTATCCAAGCAATCGAACCGAGATCTTTCATGGTACTCACATTATTTAAGTTGGAATCATAACCAAAGTTACCGTTAATTATCAGATCGCCATATATTATCACCGAGCCGCTGCCGCCATTGTTAATTGAAAAACCATTATTTATAGTTAAATCGTCTTTTATTACATAAACCTTATTTGATAATGAGGTTGGAGTGCCCCAAGTAGCGACAGTGGGATTAATAACGACTTCATTGCCATACCTATTATACTTGCTCTTTGGCATGACCGTGGACAAGCCATTAATATCAATCTTGCCTAGGGCGTTTTTGTAAACCGTCTGATTTTCCGGTTTAGTCAGATAACTTATATCCACATCATCATAAAAAGCTTTTTGACACTGACTGGAAGTAAAGTTATAGACATCCTTGGCAAAAATACAGTAAGTTGCGTTTTTTCCGGAAACAATACTTCTTTGCCTAATATTTGATGAGGAATAAACTGAACCGAATTGAGTTTCTAGCCAGGGATAGACTATGCCGGCCCAACCGGTATTCATCTGAATCCAACCAACATTGGCGCTAGGGCCGTTATCTCCATCTGAACTCCAAGCCCAGCCAACCAGGGCGCCGGAAGAAAAATCGTGGGCAGAGCCGAATGTCTTGCATCCTCCAGAACAAGTTGAGCAAACATTTCTAGAAAGATTACTATTAGCCTCGGAAACATCTAGATTGCACCCGGAACAGCCGAAACAAATATTGCCACTACCTCCTTTAACGGCTTCGCTCTCAGGAGTTCCTTCAGGGTAAGTACTGCCATCCTGATCCCTTACTCCAAAATAAGTCTTGGTAAGGCAAAATTTACAACTTTCAAATTCTGTCTCGCTATATTCAATACAATCGCCGTTTATAGTTTTTTCTGGATCTGTAGGATCTGGTTCTTGCTCCCAGGCAACGCATTTTTTCTTACAATCAAAGCATTGTTCGCCTGGCTGATCCGGATTCGCATCTTCTTCTGAGTCAAACCTTATTATTCCGGCATCTTTCAGCGCTAAAACCTTGGCCCAACCGGTAATTTTTCCGGAGCCTTGGTCAATGGAGGCTTTCCAGCCGCCTGGTGGAATAATGTCTCCAAATTTACCCGCTAAAGCCGCAGCCATACATTCGCCACTGGTATCTAAATCACATATATTATTAGAGTCGCAAGTACTGCCGAAACAAATCCAGCCTAAATTAGAAGACCAGCCCCAACCACTAATCTGATTATTTTCTACGACTACTTTATAAGGAGCAGATGGCGGATAAACTTCCAATTCCGGATTTTCACTATTTAATGATATCCAACCATAGTTATCAGTCCACAACCAACCCGCCATATCGTAAACCGGAGTGTCGGCG
>MWBE01000035.1 GCA_002068915.1 Parcubacteria group bacterium ADurb.Bin326 | reverse complement strand
TCGTTCCTTTTCGGCATAATGGCTTCGGAAATAATTCCGGTTACGCTCGCCTCTCCCTCCGGTCGAGACATCGCAGAACAGCGCCTAGACAAAATGCCGCCTAGTCTGGCGGCTGGCGTCACTTCGTCTTAGCCGCGGCACGTTAAATATAATTTAAGTTTAGGGTCTTTGCAAAAAGTAATAAAATTTTTCTTTGAATCAAACTTATGCGGGTTAAATCCAAATTTAATATTAATGATTTTGAAATTCTTTGCAGAACCTGTAAAACAACGGATAGAGATTTTATTTTAAATCTCTTTAAAAAAACTATTTTCAAATATATTTCAAAATATTATGATCCAAACATTAAAATGTTTAATGAACGTTTTTATTCAGATTACAAAGAAAAGAAAATCCTTCTAAGCGGTTCAAGAAGAATTGGAATGTTTCAACTATCTGAAAGAAATAATAGATTAGCAATTACGGGATTATTCTTATCTGAAACTTATCAAGGTAAAGGAATTGCAAAACATTTAATGAATTATTTTGAGGAAATTGCTAAAGCAAATAAATATTCAGAAATTGAACTCTTAGTATGGGATAACAATCCTGCAAAGAATTTCTATAAAAAACTTGGATATAAAATAGATTCAAAGAAAGACCACAAATATCTAATGGTAAAGTCTCTAAAATAAACTTCTCAATTGCTCGCCTCACGGCAATGCTAGACCGCTCTGCATACTTCTCCTTTCGGTCGTTTAGAAGTTCTCACGTTACCACTAGAAAACATAAAAATAATTATTACTATTGGATTTATTGCTAATCAATGAAAAAAGCGTCCTGCACTGGACGCTTTTTTATTGACGAAACCAAACTTATTATTACCAATTACTGAGCGACCGCCGGTTGCACCACTTTATTCTTAGTCAAATCTTTGTATGCTCCATTCATGACGCTTAAATCAGTAAAAACATAAGTCCCATCAGCTGCTATTGTTCCCACATCTGCCCAAACAGCTACCAAGCTCTGGTACTCCTCAACTTCACCTTTTATAAGCAATGTCGGAACTGCTTTAATTTTATAATCTGAAACTAATTTTTTTCCAGCGTCACTGCTAACATCAACTCTTTCAATATTATTGATCGGGACTCCTAAATTACTTAGGGCGTTATTATGGATATTAACATCATAACACTCCTTGCAAGAATCATCGGTAAGATAAGTAACTTGGACTCTACCCTTCAATTGACCGCTGGCGACATCGATATAAGGAGGAATTATTTTACGCAAAACAAACTTTCCGTCAATAATATCGCCTAAGTTGAGCGATAAAAATTCTGCTAAGTCCTTGTTCTTTTCAAAATCAGCTTCTAATATAACCGTCGGCAATTGAGTGATGTTGAATTTTTTGACCAAATCGTCGCCATCGGTAATAAACGGAATCAGTGACTTACCATCGGCATAAACCGTCTTCTTGCTAGCAATCTTGAATTCCTGCTGACTTAACGCGTCTACAAAAAGATTTGTATCCCAGCACTCTGGACAATCTTTTTTAGTAACAACCGTTACTTTAACCTTAATTGGTTCACTAGTCTGAGTTCTTCCTCCAATTACTCCCTTATAATACAGAATGGAAAGAGCGACAACTAAAATCACTGCGGCTACACCAACTCCGATCAACATCCCCTTTCTGAAAAGGTCGTCTTTTTTAGGAGGAAAGATTTTATGCCACACGCCCAAAACTAATGACTTTATTCTACTCCCAATTGAACTAAAAAAAGAAAGAATCTTTTTCATATTTACTTTATATTATTTGATTTATTAACAACAAAATAATTCATCTATGGAATCCTTGCCGGCATTCTCTCCGAAGGGGTTGCCAAATTTTCTTACATTTTCAATCATTCGCAGGTTGTTTCCCGTATTCTTCCCCTCTTTATTATACCTGGCTCTAGAAATTCTGACAATATTTTGCCAATTAATCTTGGCAGGGCAATTGAAAGTGCAATTCTGGCAAAGCGTGCAGTCATAGACCGTTTCCACTGACTTACTCTTGGGCATGCTACCGGTTAAATTCCAGGTGGCACACAAATTATAGCAGGCGCCACAATGGATACAGTACAGTGATTCCTCCTCTTCGGTGCCGATTTTGCTGTATGCCTCACCCTCAACTAAAATTAGAAACACTTCTTGAGCCCCCTGGACGCCAGTCACTAGCTCGTTTTCAATATCAGCAGTTTTGGATGGTCCGGCAATAAAACTGATGTAAGTCGGCTGTGCCTGCCCCGTACCCCAAACAGCCGCCGCTTTAGCGATCTTAACCGCCTCTACGGCTGTCGGCACTATTTTCTCAATACCGCAAACTGCAATATGTCTTTTCGGCAGACGCGTTACCAAAGAAATATTGCCCTCATTTTCTAAAAGCATTATCTGTCCTTCGGCAGTAACGGCATTTGCTCCCGTAAGTCCCACTTCTGCCTTCATAATCCCCTGCCTAATCTCGACTTTCAATTTATCGGTTAAGGCCTTGGCCTCTGTTGGATACTGACCACCAAACTTGTCGGAAAACTTATCTGCTATTTCTTTGGCTTTTAAATCAATGGCTGGCAAAACCGGGTGATCACTATCATTGCCGATATGCGAAACTATGTAGGCCCCCAGATCTGTCTCTAAAAGTCGATCGCCGAAATCATTAGACAGCGACAGCTTATCAAGCGTATTGGATTTTGACTTAGCAATAACTTCTGCGTCACCACATAATTCAACCAACTTTTCTTTCGCTTCCTGATAATTTTTTACAACAAACACCTCAACTCCATTATTTTTGAAGTTGTCAATGGTTGTTGTAACCAACTCTTTGAGATTAGAAATAGATTGGCGCTTTAATTCATTAATCTCATCGCGAAGTTTTTCTTGTTCCGGCTTAGCCAGAGATTTATTTCTACGCTCGAGATAATTGTAAACGAAATCTTTATTCATAATTTCCTAATAATATTTGCGTTAACTCTACTACCTTAATTCTATCTTTCGCCCCGCTTCTTAAATTATAAGTACACATTGGGCAAGGAGTAATCAGATATTGGGCTTCTGTTGCCAGGGCTTGCTCGGTTCTTTCTCCAGCAATTTTCTCTGCCAATTCTTTATTGTTAGATTGCACTCCCCCGCCCGCTCCGCAACAAAATGAGTTTTCGCGATTAAGAACCATTTCACGTAAATCAACTCCCAACTCTTTTAATAAATCACGCGGCTCTTCATAAATACTAGAATAACGTCCTAGATGACATGGATCGTGATAAGTAGCCTTTATCTCTAATCGTGGTAATTTCAACTTGCCGGCGCGCAATTGCTTCAATAAATAAGTGGTCATGTGCTCGACTTCAATATCCCAAGCCTCACCCAAAACCTCGCGATACTTATGGCCCAACATGTCATAACAAGCGGGACATCCAGTCACTATTTTCTTGATATTATATTCCTTAAAAATCTTCAGATTTTTTTCTGCCAGATTCTTGAAGTCCTCGGGAAAGCCGGCATTAAGCACTGGGGAGCCGCAACAAACTTCCTTATCCTCAAGGACAATAAAATCTTCACCGCATTTTTCTAACAGTTTTTTATAATTAGCGGCAATATCTTTGGCTACAAACTTTGTCAAACAGCCAGGATAATATAGAGTATTGCCGGAAGCTTTTAATAGTTTATCAAGAATAGACATAGGATTAATTATTAGAAACTTTTTCTGCTTTAATTATGATTGTTTTGGGTAAAATAAAATTGAACAACCATTCTATGGCCCAACACAATGGCCAAATGGGAAAATACTTAGCCTTAGTTTGAAAAGTGATCTCCCAATCAAAAAATTGATTGATAACTATTAGTGCCTTATACAACAAAGAATTGTCCATATCGCCACGCTGATTGGCAATACTCTTCTTCATCAAAAATAAAATAATCAATACCAAGTTCAAAAAAGATTTACGACGTTTTCTGTCAACCATCCTAAATCCATTTTCCTCCAGCAATTTCTCCATTTGGCCGGATGCAAAAATTCTCTTGTGCCCTATTTCAGAAAAGTATTCCGGCCTTATTTTTAATAAAATTTTTTCTGACAAATGATAAGGCACACTAACATGAAATAAACCGCCGGACTTAAGAACTCTATTAATTTCTCTAACGACTTGAACTGGATCATCAACATGCTCCAAAACATCGCGCGCATATACCGCATCGAATAAAGAACTATCGAAGGGAATACTCTGCTCAACTAAACTGAAAAATTTTAATAGCGGATAGTTTTTTAAAGCTTGGTTAATATCAATGTCTACGCCAATAACATTCTTGCCCCGACTGGCCAACTGATTAATAAAATCTCCATTACCACAGCCAAAATCTAGGATTTTTTCCATGGCCATATTATTAAAAAATGAGTATCATGCTTAATCCTAATACCACTAAAACTAACCCCATAACCAACCTAAGCCACTTCCTTTTTGCTGTTCGTAACTGTTCTAATTTTTGCGGGCTGACTCCTTTATAGACTATTATAAGAATTATCAAAAGCGGAAGTATAAATATTAAATTATAAAAAATAAGGTAAGCGAAGCCGGTCCAAAAAGTTGTCTGCGTTGCAAGCAGAGCCAAGATAGCCAAATAGAAACCGCCAGTACAAGGCAACTCAAACAACGCCACCAAAAAACCCAAAATCACAGCCGCCGGCGCTGAGCCATATTTAATATACTTATCTATAATTGGTTTTTTGTCAGCGGGAATCGCCAAAGAAAAACCCTTACCATACCAGAAAAAATCTTTGATGTTAATCAATCCGGCAACAATCGCCAAGGCGGCAGCGACATACATTATGTATTTACTGATAGCCGAGAGCGACTGCAGGGCAGCCAAAAGCCCGAGTCCAGCCAACAAATAAACCACGTAAACTGTAGCAATATAAATTAAACCGATCTTTAGAGCCTTCTTTTTATTGCCGATTGCCAGTAGTGACAGCATCAAAAAGATTATAACCGAAAAAGCACAGGGATTAATTGAATCAGCCAAAGCAGCAATAAACACCGCCGATAATGTAAGTCCGTCAGCCGATTTAGCCGAACTGGCGGTTTCCGGTTTCGGCGAGGCGTCCTCTAAGCCCATTTTTGATTTAAAAAAATTAATAATCTCCGCGTCTCCGGAAAGGCACTGGCCCTCGAAATGCAAATAAGGCACGCCCGTTTCTTCCGGCGGAACATTTTTGGCCATGCAAAGATCATAAAACTCTTTGGCGTTGGACGGACTTTGAGAAACTTCCTTCTTAACAATATTAAACTTCTCCACTACTCCGTACTGCTTAAAAAAAGAGTCGACATTACGACAATGCGGACAAGTAGCTGAATAATAATAGACGTTCTCGTCATCAGCGATCGGCGAATATTGCGCTAGAGCAATTGCCGGCAAAAAGACGATCGACGCTAGAATTATAAAAAATATTTTTTTCATACTTAAAAAAATTATTATTCAAACCAAACTTTCATGAAGAACATAAAAACCAAAGCTAATATAAACAGAATGTAAGATATAAAGGCGCGCCAAGAATTATTGTCTTTATGTATTTCAGGAATCAGATCTGAAGCGGCAATGTAAATGAAGCCACCAGCAGCAAAAGGAATTAGGAACAAGGACATTAGTCCATTATAAGAATAAAGAAAATAAGCCAGAAGCACGCCAACAATAGCTGTGCAGGCAGAAATAAAATTATAGAGCAGGGCGCGCTTACGAGAAAAACCAGAATAAATTAGTACGCCAAAATCGCCAAGTTCTTGCGGCACCTCGTGAAGTATGATTGATAGGGTTACCGGAACACCTAATGCCGGTCCACCAAGAAACGAAGCGAAAATCACCATACCATCAATCAAATTATGTACGCCATCACCAATCAAATTCATCCAACCCAGGTGCTCGTGCGTGTGACAATCAGTATCATGGCAATGATGCCAACGTAAAATTCTTTCTAAGACAAAAAAGAGGGAGAATCCGACTAGCGCAAAAACAAATACTGTCATGGTGTCTTCTGCCTCTTCTAATATCTCAGGCAACAAATGAAAAAAAGCCGCGCCAATCATTGATCCAGCTGAAAACGAAACTAGATATATAAGAACTTTTTTTAGCTTATCGGCCTTGATTGCCAAGCTCAGCGCTCCAGAAAAAGAGATGAGTCCTACGATGAAAGCAGCTAAAAGAGAATTGAAAAGCATAGATGTAAATTTTAATGTGGACACAATAGGAGTCGAACCTACGACCTCACGGATGTGAACCGTGCGCTCTAACCAACTGAGCTATGTGTCCAAATTTATTTGGCTAGCGTTTAAACGCCTTGATTTAAATTTGGACCTAGGCGGAATCGAACCGCCGCCTCTACAATGCGAATGTAGCGTCGTACCACTAGACTATAGGCCCGAAAAATAGGCTTTCTTGCCGTGTTATAATACCAGTTTTTTCACAAAAAAACAATAATACCCCACTTCCGGCAAAACGCCTCTCCTAGAGGCCTACAGAGCCCCAAAATGCCCTTTAAACGGCATTCTTGGCCACTTTCCGTGAAATCCTAATGGTGGTAGTCTTTACCCTTAAAAATAGCTACTGCCCGATACAGTTGTTCCAACAAAACAACTTGAGCCAATTCATGAGGAAAAGTTAGAGTTGATAGCGATAATAGGCTGGAAGCTTTTTTAATTGCGACTTCATCAAATCCCAAGCTACCAGCAATAACAAAAACTATTTTTCGATTAGACTTCATTTCCAACCATTTAGAAAAGCTAACTGAGTCCATCAATTCCCCTGATTCAGTCAAAAAAATTATCTGGGCATCACTATATTTAGATACTGCCTTGATAATCCGCTCCCCTTCTTTTTTCTTGGCTCTATTCTTTTCGCCTTCATTTCTGAAAGGCTCAGCAACCAACTCCTCAACCTTAATTTTAGCATAGGGCGATAATCGCTTAAGGTATTCCTGAGCGGCATCTTGAAAATATTTTGCCTTTATTTTATCAACGGCAATGATGACTATATCTAACATATCTACCAAAAAATAATTTTCTTAATCAGCCAAAAGTACGCCTCCATTAGCGGATTAACTATCTTTAATAACAATGGATTATTCACTTCTTCAAATTTTATAAAAGCAGTAAAGAGCCGTAATATTTCTTTATCCTTAACAGAGCGCCAAGAGGCAATTTTTTTATGATCAGAAATAATCCTTCCCGTGTTGCTGATTAACCAAATATAGCCCTGCAACTTTTCCTTCAGCCAACCATTCTTCCACGCAAAAAATAATATTCCCAATTCCATAAACAAAAAGGCGGGAGACAAAAGCAACAGCGTCAACAACTTATAATTCTTAAAAAAAACCAACAAACGATTGCGCTCCATGTAGAGATATTTATAAGAAGCTTTGCCAAAATTATATTTGTGATAAACAACCGATTTCGGCTCCAACATTATTCTATATCCTGCCAAGCGCAAGCGCCAGCCCAAATCAGCATCTTCGTGATACATAAAAAAATCATCGCCAAATAATTCCACCTTCTCTAGGGCCGACATTTTTAGCGCGACAGCCGCACCTGAGGCGTAAGGAACCTCAAACGGCTCTGTCTCTAGTCGATCAGGCTCACGATAGTGGTTGCAGTAACCAAATCCCAAAAAGGTAAAAGCGTTGCCCAAACTATTGATGAGATTCTTTTCTGGCCATAGCATCAGCTTCGACTGCACTGCCCCAATCTTATCATCTTGTTCTGCGGTATCAATCAAATGATCGAGCCAATTAGCATCGACCACGGTATCGTCGTTTAGTAAAACTAAGTAGTCTACTCTTAGCGACTTAGCCAACTCATAAGCCTGATTGTTGGCACCGGCAAAACCCTTATTGTCTGAATTTTTTATAATCCTAACGCTGGCAAAGGACTCTTCCGCCAATTTGACACTATCGTCGGTGGAATTATTATCAACCAAAATCAAATCGATAAGTTCCCAAGGATAATTCTGAGACCTCAACGAATTAAAACAATCTTCCAATTTTTTGGAAGAATTGTAAGATATGACGGCGATTGCCAATTTTTTATTTCTTATTGTCATAATCTTCCAGAGCTCTTTGCCGCACCAATTTAGTTAAATTTTTTTCTAACTTCTCTATCCGAATCAATAGACGAAACAAAATATAAAAAAGCACAACCAAAGAAACATAAACGACCAAATCAGCTCCCCTACCAATACCGACAAAATTTGCCACCAAAACGGTCAGGTCCGGCCAAATTACTGCAACAGCGGCGGCTAGCCAAAAAACAATCCAGAGCGAAAGACGCTTAAAATCCAAGTCGCCCTTCTTGAAACGCAAGAGACTATGAGAAATTATCGAGGCTATTATCGCCACCAGTATTATTTGTATCAGTAACATAACTCAACTCACTTTATTAATAAATCCCAAAGAATATTGAATGAGTTCCAGAGACGCTGTCCTTTACGTTTAGAATAATTAGTGTATTTTATGGTAACCGGAACTTCACAATATTTTAATTTAAGACGGCTGATTTCATTTAATATCTGACTGGCATGAGCCATGCGATCTTGATCTAATTTTATTTGGGATAAAGCCGAAATCCGCCAAGCCTGAAAGCCATTATGAGTGTCCGTCAAATTTAATCCGGAAATCAGACGAGTAAAAATCAAAGCGAGCTTCTTAACTATTTTAGTTGAAAGTGGCATATCAATAACTCGCCCAATATTTCTTGATCCCAAAACAACATCATAACCCTCATTCAACTTGAGATTAAGATTGTATGCCTCGGCGGGATCCATTTGTCCGTCGGCATCAAAAAATATTACCGTCTGATAATTTTTCTTAATGGCAAAATCTATTCCGGTTTTGAGGGCAGCTCCCTGTCCCCTGTTGATAGCATGAGAGATAACTATTGCTCCGGCCTCTACGGCTCGAGACACGGTCTCGTCTTTCGATCCATCATTTACTACCAAAATATCAAGAGGAAGATTGGCCTTATTTCTAAGACCACTGACAACCTCCCCTATCTTCTCGCTTTCATTGTAAGCAGGAATGACCGCTAAAATATTCATAGCTATACCAAAGGAACCTCCCTGATGCCTTGTTGAGCACTTAAATAATCAACTGTTTTCTTGAGTCCTTCATCCATTAAAATAATAGGAAACCAACCCAATTTTTCTTTAGCTAAAGAAATGTCGGCTAGGGGCTGAATGTCAAAATTACTCGGCTTTTCTTGATAAACGATTTTTGAAGTTGACCCAGTAATTTCAATGATTTTCTTGGCAACTTCTTCCATTTTTACTTTCCATTCTGAGGCTAAATTGATCGGTCCGACCTCTGAACTCTCCATAAATTTCATCATGCCCCTAATCAAATCAGAAATATAAAATAGCGACAGGGGTTCGCCCTTTTTCCCATAAATAACAATGTCTCGATTATTGATGGCGGATTTTATCATTTCGGGAATCATCCTGCCATCACTTAAAAGCACTCTTGTTCCGTAGCAATTAAAAATCCTGGCGATACGAGCATCTACGCCATAAGCTTTGCGATAATTATCAACTAAAGCCTCTCCGAATCTTTTAGCTTCAGCAAACACTGATCTCGGAGTCAAGTGATTGACCGGACCGACAAAAGACTCCTTAGTAGGCTTGTCTGTGGCCTGACCATAAACCGCTGGCGAGGAACCGAATAACAATTGAGCCTTGTACTTGACGGCAATATCGAGAGCATGTCGCAACCCGACAGAATTAACTAGTAAGGTTTCAACTGCCATTTTGGAATAAGTCACTGGAGATGTTGGTGAAGCAAGGAAATAAATTTCTTGAACTCCCTGAAATTTTACTTTGAAAACTTCAAGCTCGGGCAATGTTTCCAAACTGATGGGATTGACGATGTTGTGATTAATAAAACGGAAGTTTGGATCTTGTAATAAATGTTCGATATTTTTTTCCGATCCGGTAGAAAAATCATCGATGCAAATTACTTTATTTTCCTTAACTAGCTCGTCGCAAAGATGAGACCCGACAAATCCCGCCCCTCCTATGACTAGAATATTTTTCTTGTCAAAAATTGCTTTTTTTACTGGCATATTTGAATGTTTATTATACTTTATAATCTCAGATTAATTATAACAAAAAAGACGGGGTAGAACAAACATTATTTGCAGTCACTAAAATACACGATGCTTGCTTTTGGGCCCTAAATATGGTATAAATTAGACGATATGAACAGTTTTATTTTTCGAACAAAAAAGACGATTCTGTTGGCGGGAGACCTAATCTGCCTCTATTTTTCATTGTACTTAGCAATTTATCTGAGAAACAATTTTTCTGTAAGTCCAGAATCTTGGGTTAACCACTTACAGGCTTTTTCTCTTATCTTTGCGTTCTGGTTAATTGTTTTTTATATCAACGATTTTTATGACCTTAAAACCAGTTATAATAATATAAGTCTAACTGGAACGCTTGCTCGATCATTGATTATCAATGGAATTATTGCCGTGATGGTTTTTTATTTTCTAACTCCGATATTTCCATCGATTAAACCACAGAGGGTTCTTATATTAGACTTAATTATCTCCGGAGTTGCTCTATTTGCCTGGCGAAAGCTTTTTTATAATTTTATTAAATCCCCACAAATAGCAAATCGGGTACTGTTAATTGGACAAGGTCCTTTGGTAAATGAATTAGCCAAAGAAATAAGTCGACGTCCACAATTAGGCTATCAAGTTAGTGTTATTGAAGCTATTCCTGAAAACTTAAAAAATTACTGCATTGATAATCAAATTGACATCCTGATAAGTTCTCGTAGCCTTTCAGCTAATGAGGCGACCGCTTCCCAAATTTTTGACTGTCTTTCATTGGGGGTTGATGTCTATAATATTAATGGATTTTATGAGCTTATAACCCAAAAAATTCCCGTCGAACACATCGAGGTGAGTTGGTTCTTAGAAAATCTGACTGAAAATTCAAAGAAGTCATTCGATATTATCAAAAGGATTATGGATATCGCCATGTCTCTTGCCGGATTGGCGGTTGCCACATTTGTCGCACCGATTGTTGCTTTGATTATCAAGCTGGAAAGTCGCGGACCGATTATATTCAAACAAGTTAGGGTTGGCAAAAACGGAAAAAACTTTTTAGCAATGAAGTTTAGATCGATGGTAGCAGACGCAGAAAAAAATGGTGCTCAGTGGGCCACACAAAATGATCCGCGTGTTACGCGTTTTGGAAAAATCATGAGAAAAACAAGGCTGGATGAAATCCCTCAATTAATTAACGTGTTGCGCGGCGAAATGAGTTTGATCGGACCACGACCCGAAAGACCTGAGTTTGTTGATCTTCTGACAAGAGAAATACCATTCTATAAAGAAAGGTTGCTAATCAAGCCTGGACTCACGGGTTGGGCGCAATTACTAGGCCCCGCCTACGGTGGCAGCAAAGAAGAGTCTTTGGAAAAACTAAAATACGACCTGTACTATATTAAAAATAGGTCGCTACTTTTGGATTTAAGTATTACTCTAAAAACACTCCGGATACTTTTGGGGGCAAGGGGTCAGTAACCCTAGTTACTATTTCAAATCAATCGATTTTAAAAACTGGGCCACATTCTGTTTCCAGCTAAAGTATCCACTACTTAAAGATAGGGCGTTTTCACTAAATTTTTTAAGTAAATCGTTATTATCATAAGCAGTCACGATTTTAGCCGATAAATCTTCAACTGATCCGGCTTTAAAAATCAACCCATTGAAGCCATCTCTTATTTGCTCTGGTATACCACCAACATCGGAGCCTATCATGGGAATGCCACAGGCTAATCCCATACTTATTACTCCCGACTGTGAGGCCGCCTTGTAAGGCAACACCAAAACATCGGCCACAGAGAGCAGCCTCTTTATTTCATTATTGTCAATCCAATAATTCAAGAGATTTCCATTAATTTCTTGAATTTTTTTCTTGAGATTGTCCCCTAAATTACCCCTACCAGCAACAGTAAGCTTAAGCCTCATTCCTGTAGCAACCAATCTATCCACAGCCTCAATTAACGTATCAATTCCTTTATAGGATTCTATCCTTCCTATAAATAAAAGATTGAATTCTTTATGTTCGATTCTAGAAAAACCAGGAAACAGACTGGGGTATGAACCCAGGGGAACCAGCTTTAATTCCTTATTAGAATAGACCTCCAACTGTTTTTTCATAAATGAGCTATGTACGATTATACAGTCGGCTAATTTAAAAAATATTTTTTCTGTAAAATTAAAAATGGAATTGTTATTCTCTTTCTGCAAAAAAGGATTCTCATGCACCGCATAAAACAACTTAAACCTCAAAAATATCCTGGACAATAAAATAAAAATAATCCAGGGATGATAGTGTGTGACTAAAACAATGTCGGGCCTAAAATTAAAAATTTTTTTCATCATCAATAATGGACGCTTCAATATTAATGTGTGTCGTAAAAAATCAGAAAAAGAAGACCCGTAAGTATCTATCTGCGCCACCTTCCTTAAATCATTATCCTCCCACCGCTTTAAAAGTTCATTGCCGCTGGATATAAAAACTTGATGATAAAAATCGTTCTGACAAAAAGCATTAGACCACTCTAAAGAATCAATGGCTCCTCCTCCAGTTTTTTGTAATGAAACTTGCAATAGCTTCTTCATAGTAATTCTTTTAATTTATTTGGACCAACATTAAAGAGAGCATCCAATACGGACATGTTGGGCAAAAAATCTCCCCAAAGTTGTTCATATATCGGATGATGGAAGTCTTGCCAATAAAGCTTGATTCCGCTTGACTCAAACATTTTTTCATCAAGATAGTTTCTAGCTCCTGCCCCACTGATATAAGAATCGGCGGCAATTTTGTTTAGTATTTCTATTAGGGCGGCTGTACTTTTAATGTCAGACGATATGTTGATTTGACTTGTTAGAACGATCTTTTTTTGTGAATCGATTATGTCAAAAAAATACTTCAAAAATTTAATATTAAAATCTAATAGAGACGCCTCTGTTCCCTCATAAAGTTTGACGACATCTGGAAATATTTGATCAAAAAAAATGGCCCTCTTATAATTAAGCTCTATTGATCGTAGGTGCCTCTTCCTAAAGGACTGGTCAGCTATTAAAACATCTTTAATGGAATCGCCCAATTTTACTGAGACAGGAATTGTTAACCAGGCGACGCCGTTGCTGGTTTTAATGCTATTACGGTTATGGTAATCATTTTTACTATATTGCGCGGTATCATACAAAACAAAAATATCCGAGTTTTTGAATTTATTAAAAAAACCTAAATATGGAATAAAATTGGGCTGATGTATCGATCCTTTCATTTTTTTAAATTATAATTTGATGAATCTCAAATCCCTCGAAGTAGCGACTACTCCGATAAATCTGCAGCCCAAGAAACTCTGATAACCCTTCTATGGCCCTATCTGCCATATAAACATTATCACCCTGCGAGCTATGTATCTTGGTTGATTCGAGCTTAATTTTAATAGTGTCGGTTATATCAACAAAAAACTGTGGGGTGAATGACCTATTTGATGATGGGGTTTGATAGAAAATAACCGTTGGTACAAATCTGGAAGCAGATATGGCGGCATTGGCTGCATTGCGATGATCTTGATGCGTATCATTCTTTGAATTTATAAAAATAGCCGTTGGCTTAAAATCATTTATGGCATCCTCTATTATTTTAATAGTTGGATTACCTTCTGGAATCTCAGTATCATTAAGACCGCCAAAATAACACTTAGCAGATAAAAGCGCGGCCGACTCTTCGGCTTCTTTTTTTCTTGTCTCTTTATCTCCATTAACTCCGCCATAAGTAAGCACCACGAAAGCCACCTCGCTTCCACTATTTCTAAATTTAGCTAAGGTTCCAAAGCAACCTAATTCGATATCGTCTGGATGAGCGCCGATAGCCATGATCCTCTCAAAATTAATAGGCATATTATTTTTATTACTTTTATTTAATTAATCTATAGGAATTTTTTTAAATTGTCCAGATGCTTTTTTGCTACTGCTGCCTCGCTATGAAATTCCAAGATATACGAATAATTTTTTTCAATAAAATCATTTCTGAATTCTGAATCGGAAAGTAATTTAAGAGCAAGTCCCGGGAGCTCATTAATCTCTTTTTTGATTATCTCATATCTATCTAATGTAACAATTGGTTTTTTCATAGCCATAACCTGCATCGGCAAAAGACTTAAGGCGCCAATACTAAAATCTCCAAAAACTAGATCCGCCCCTCTTATCTTCGAAGCTAAAGTCGGCTTATCCATAAAATCATGCCAAAAATACGTGTCGCTATCTATTAGTGTTTTTTTATAGAAAGACGCCTTGTCTCCAAATGATAATAAGTGAAGCGTTGCCTTTGGAAAATTGGGTTTGATAATTTTATTAAAAATATCTACGGCAACTTCTGGTCTCTTATCACCATTCAATCTGGCGGCCAAAAAACAAGCAGGATGCCCCTCTAGCCTGAAAATATCCCCTTCGGGACTAAATAACTTGGTGTCGACTGGATTGGGAAGCCAGATGGGACTACGACCAAAAAATTTTTCTACCGGAACGACTAAATCCGGGGTAGAGCAGTAAAGAATATCTACTTGGGATACTTTCTTTTTCATGGTAGATTTAATCATCCAATCGAGACATAACCCCATCATTTTCTTTAAGTCACTACTAACGTCCTTAAGATAATTTTTTGAAACTACACCTATATCAAACCCATGTATTTCAAAAATTGAAACTTGTCCTTTTATTTTCTTAAATGAAAGCAAATCCTCCGGACGATTGAAATGGACAACCCCAT
>MWBE01000034.1 GCA_002068915.1 Parcubacteria group bacterium ADurb.Bin326 | reverse complement strand
ATATAATCCCCAATTTCTTCTTGATGATTCTTAATTTCTTCTCCCTGTTGAGTTATTGCCTGATTAATGGCCTCCCTAGATTCATGAGATGAAAAATCTTTTAATAATTCTGGAATGGCACTACTAATTCCACTATCTAATCTAGCTCTCTCTTTATTCATGATTTGATTATCACCAGTTACTCCACTGTATTCAAAAATCAAACGATATTGAAAAGCTCTTAATGTGTCACGCAGCTCCTTATTTTCTCCATTCTTATCCCAATCAGCTGTTGTGCCACCACTCAAAAAATATGTCGGAGCATCTTCTTTTTTCATGATTGGCACCTTTTGATAAACGATGGCTTCATTATTAAATTCTAAAATTGGACAATTACCTGTTTTTTCTAAAGGAATACCATTTTCGTCCATCTCTCCCGTTGGATTAATAATTTCTACGATGCCATTTGCCAAATCAACATAACACCACCCACCATCAGCCAACCTAACTATGTCAACCGAATGACCCGACGCCCTTCCACGATAATATTCCTGAGTAATATTATCACGTTCAAATATTACGGAGCCCAGCAGGGCTGTTCCACCACAAATAAACTCTTGATTCTGTTCAATATATTTCGGCTCATTACTTTTGAATGGCAACTCAGGAAATGGGGTAATAAAATTACTCTTTATCCGCCTAAATAAATCACCACACTTTTTTAAATATTCTAATTGCAGCTGAACCTTAGTAGCAACGTCTTGTTCCAAATTAATACGCTGTCCGATAATTTGCAATTCATTATCTATTGCTTGTCGTTCTTGTCGCAAACTTTCATCAACTTTTCTATCACTAATCGGCGCTCGCCTATCAAGTGGTGAATCAATCAACTGACGGTAAACCTCACTAGCTCTTTTCATTAATGTTTCATAAAGCCACTTCTTCATTTCTTCATTATCGGCAGCATCAACGTCAAACTCAATGTCAACTTTTTTACCCAAAATATTATCTTGCCAATAATCCATCAGAAATTTTTTTTCCGATATAGAAAGTTCTGCTAATTTAGTAAATCTCTCAAAATCATTTTTTACTTGTTGAAATTGATCGGATTCCGATTTATCATTAGTAACTTCGTATGATTTATCCAAAGATTCTTTAGTTTTTTGTATATATTCCGACTCTGTTCGAGGCCCAATATATTTTAAAATAAACTCTTGATCTTTTAAACTAATAGCTTCTTTACTTTTTTCTGGCCCAGCCGTTAAAACCTCTGGGCTAGCCATTTCAACTTCTTGATTCCTTTCAGTTTGTTCTTCTTCAATTTGTTTATTTATGACACGAGCTTCTATATTTGGCATATTTTAATAATTTTAATTAATACTATTTTTATTGACAATAGTAATACTTCTTTGCTTAAAGCTTAGCAATTTATAAGCTAAAAGTAAAACTAAAAATACCTCGATTTCTCGAAGTATTTTTAGTTCAAACCTTGTCTCACTTGGGTGGACGAGGAGACTTGAACTCCCAACCGCTCGGACCACAACCGAGTGCTCTAACCAATTGAGCTACGACCACCATAATTTATTTTTTTTACCTTCACTTTATGGGCGTGTACAAGGTGATGACAATTTTGACAAAGCCAAATTAAATTATCAACCTTATTATTTTTTCTATTAGTATCTAAATGATGAACTACTAGAAGTCTAAAATCTTTATTGCCACACATTTTACATTGTGTTTTAACTCCGCTTTTTATAAGTATTCCTCTGTAAGCATTTTCTCCGCCTTTCCAAAAATGATGATTTTCTCCGGAATACTCAACATTTCTCCATTTAGTCTGACAAGATTTATTACAAAAAAATTTATTACTCTTAGAATTCCTTAATGCTTTTTGCGTTTTCCAGACATCCTTACCGCAAACATGGCATTTTACAAATTTGCCGGTTTTCCTTGATTCGTGCAGGCAATCCATGGAGCAATATTTGCCATAGCCAAGCAGTAAATGGCTTGGCTTAACATAAAATTCTTTATCACAAATTTTACATTTTGCTTGTGGCATAATTATATTATATGCCATCGCAATTCAATTGTAAAGAAAAGGTCTTGTGGATTAAGTCTACCAGCTAACAATTACGCCCTCAGTAGGAATCGAACCTACGTTGTGGGTTCCGGAAACCCGTGTTCTATCCACTGAACTATGAGGAACCGGATTGGCGTCCGCGGTAGGAATCGAACCTACGACCAATAGCTTAGAAGGCTACTGCTCTATCCACTGAGCTACGCGGACATCAAGAAAGAACAAACGAATACTATCACAAAAATAGCAAAAAGTCAAGTGGTGTGCATTACTTTTTACCCTTGCTTTTACTGAATTTATTCATTGCTCCTTTGATCGCTTTCAAAGCGTCTTTACGCTTGCCAAAATTCTGTACCTTAGACCCGCGGTCTGCTTCCATTTCCTTGTACTGCTTAAAAAATAATTTGATTCTCTCTTTGGTAGGACTGTCGATATCGTCAAGTTCCTCAACATGAGCATAAAAAGGATCAACGCCATGAGCGGGCACTGCTAAAATCTTGGTATCAACGCCGTGCTCATCTTCCATGTCCAGCAATCCAATCGGACGACAAACCATTACCGACCCAGGAGCAACCGGCATCGACGACAAAATCATCACATCCATGGCATCGCCGTCATCAGCTAGGGTCATAGGAATGAATCCGTAATTGAACGGATAAACAGAGGCGCTGCCAATGAATCTATCAACCTCGATCGCGTCCATTTTTTCATCGAATTCATACTTGACTCCAGACCCCTGAGGAATCTCAACGACCACATTAATTTCGCTCGGCGCTTTTTTGCCAGCAGTTATTTTTTTTAAATCCATATAATTAAGCTCCAAATAATTCCGCGAGTCCCATCAGATCGATCACAATCGGCATGACGTTTTCGCCCTTAATGTGCGAAAGACGGCCCTTAGCGCATTCACGTTCTCCAAAAGCATTGATGTCATCCGTCCTAACTCCTTCGCCCTTAAAAGTTATTGGCACTGGATCGCCCGTATGTTGCTTAAGAGCAGAAGATGTCGTGTGATCGGAAGTAATAACAAAAAGAAAATCGTTGTCTTCGGCCAGCGGCTTCAGCGCCGCGTCAATCTTTTCAATAAACTCAATCTTGCCCAAATAATTTCCATCCTCAGCCAAAGTATCGGCCGCCTTAATGTGAACAAAAGTGATGTCGTAATCCTTAGATAGCTCTAAGGCTTTGTTAATCTTGTTCTGTAAATTAGAATTCCATAATCCGGTTACACCCGAGGCCTCATCAAAATCATAAACTGTCATGCCAAGCACCTTGGCAATACCTTTGTATAAGGGACCGCCAGCAACGAACACTGCATCAAGATTATATTTGTCTTTAAGCGACGGCATGTGTTCGGGAATAGCTCCGGCACCGCGGAATAACACGATATTGGCTGGCAATTTACCAGCAGCGATGCGTTCCTGATTGGCTGGACAATCCTTTAATTTTTCCGCTACTAGTTTACTGAACTTATTTAAAACTTCAGCAGTGAACTTCGCCTCGACAGTGTCGTCAAGCGGATGGACTTCGTGAACTGGCATGCCGACTTTGCGAGGATCCTGATCGGAAACTTTAGGCGAAAGTCCAGGCCCGCGCATAATCATGCCAATACGATGACCCAAGCTTTCCTGCAAAATAAATTTGATGCCATCGATTTCAATCTCTCCCAAAAAGTCTACAATAAACTTCGTTGATTCCGGTCGTCCAGCGCGACGATCGCTAACCAAACCGCTATCGTCTAGAGTTCCAGCGTTAGCGCGAAAGGCGACATCACCCTTGTTAACTTCCATACCGATACCAGCACACTCAAATGGTCCGCGACCGGAGTAATAGGTATAGGGATCATAACCAAAAATTGATAGGTGAGCGGTGTCGCTTCCCGGACGAACACCAACATCAACCGTATGCATCATGCCCGACAGGCCATCAACTGCGATTTTATCCAAATTCGGAGTCTTCGCATATTCAAGCGGCGTCTTGTTATCCAATTCTTTAATCGGCCGATCCGGCAAGCCATCGCAAATGACGAAAAAAACTTTTTTCATAGTTAATTAAGTAGTATTTATGCAATGAATTTTATCATTTTATCGGACTTTGAGCAATTAAAAACGCCCCGCTTTGAGGGGTACTTAATGAAAACATGAACCGCGTAATTACTCTTTTTCGTTTTCATAAACATTCCTAAACGCGTCTTCAACTTCTTTTGCCTGAGAGGTTAGAGCTGCATCCAGATACCCCCTAACAGCGAATATGACAACTATCCCAATCAAAGACATATTTCCTAGAAGAGAACCTAAAACCATTACTATAGGCCAACCAGGAGCAAATAAGAATAAAGTAATTATTCCTATAAAAAAAGACATTCCCTTATCAATATACGGCTGCTGACCGGTCCTATAGCTATAAGTGTTAATTATAAATTTAATAATTTGCGAAATAAGGTAAATGCCAAGAATCCAAATAACCGCCTGATTATTAACAATATTAGCTAGCGATAAATCTTGGATGAAAACTATAAAAGCGAATACCCCGAAAAATGCACAAAGAAACAACCCGCCCATTAAAGTTCTAAATGCCAAAAAATATTTAGATCGCTTACTTTTGTATACCTTTTTAACGTGCTCATTACGCATTAAGATAATCGAAAGACACATTAGGACATCATCAATAACAAGTTCAATAAAAAAAATCAAAAAAACAAGAGAATAGCTTAGACTTCCTGTAATTACAAGAATCAGAGAGATAACATGCGGCAGCAAAGCTAAATAAAACTTAGGCATACTAAAAAGCTCTTTCGCAGAAATCTTCTTGCTACTGTTTTTTTGTGGTTTATTATCCATAACAAATTAATTTTACCATTGACACTTATTGTTATCAAGCAAACAAAAAAGGGAGTGTTACTCCCCTAATTCCGCCTTAATTCTATCCAAAACTCTTTCTATATCTTCCGCTTGATCCTCGCTCTTATCCAAAACAAATTTCAGTTTCGGTAAATTACGCAAGACAATCTTTTCTGCCAAGGCCGCCTGTAACCGCTTAGCCAATAAATTCATTTTATGAACCACATAGTCAGCTTGATCTTCTGGAAAAACACTCAACTTGACTTGCGCATAATGCAAATCCGGCGAAGTACTAACACTGACAATTGTTGCCAAAGCGCCAGCCGGAAATTCCACCTCTTCATTAATTACTCCACCGAGCTGTTGCAAAATCAACTCATTAACTTTTACCATTCTTTCCGACATATCTTAACCTTTCTTTTCTTCTTGATAAAATTCAATAACGTCACCTTCTTCGATTAGTGGCTTGCCTTCAAAAGTCAGGCCGCATTCCTGTCCCTCAACAACGTGTTCAACGGCTTTTCTAAAACACTCCAAGCGCGTAACTTTGCCGACAGTTATCGGCTCGGTGCCACGCACTACGATTGCAGTGTCGGTAGGAATTAATCCGCCTTCAACGACTGGTCCGCCAACAATCATACTGCGACTCTCTTTGTGGAAGACTTTGACTACTTTTAATTTGCCGACTAATTTCTGAGTTACTTCTTGCGACTTGATTATTTTCATCTTTTCCTGAATGGCCTCGAGCAAATGGTAAATGACTTCGTAAAGCTTAATATCAACTTTTTTATCGCGAGCAAGAGAAGCGACGGTCCCCGCCGGCTTAACCTTGAAACCAATCAGCTCTGCTCCTGCAGCTTCGGCTTTGAGTACATCCGCTTCGGTAATAATTCCTAATCCCTTGCTGATAATTTTAATTTTGATTTCTGGTGTTTCCAATTTTGCCAACGATTCAATGATCGCCTCCAGTGACCCCAAAACATCAGCCTTGATAATCAAATTGATTGTCTTGAAGTTTCCTCCTGATTCTTCCTGGTTAGCAGAAAAAACAGAAAAGTCTTTCTGGGCATTTAAGCGATGTTGCTTGAAATCGCGATTTAATTCTTTAATGTCGCCACAAGCTTCCAAAATACTTCCGACTTCCGGAGCAAACTTAAGACCAATGATTTTAACTGGAGTGCCGGGAGCGGCGTCCTTAATATCTTCTCCTTTGTAGTCTTTTAGAGCTCTTACCTTACCGCAGAAATCACTGCCAGAACAAAGATTGTCGCCAGCCTTCAAAGTTCCTGCCTGAACCAAAATAGTAGCGACACGGCCTTCGCCCTTACTGATGTGTGATTCAATGATGGTACCAATCGCCGCTCGATCAGGGTCAGACATGATACTCTCTGCATTCAGGTCAGCGATTAACAGCAAAGTTTCTAACAAGTCCTCTATTCCTGTACCTTCTTTAGCGGAAACAGGAACACAAACAACATTACCGCCCCAATCTTCCGGCAACAATCCTAAGGCTGACAAGTCGCTTTTGGCTTTTTCAATATCAGCTTCCGGCTTATCAATTTTATTGATCGCAACAACAAAAGGAATCTTAGCGTCCTGAATAATTTTAATCGCTTCTTTGGTTTGCGGTTGCACACCATCATCAGCAGCAACTACCAAAATGGCAATGTCAGCAACACGAGCGCCGCGGGAACGCATAGCAGTAAACGCTTCGTGTCCTGGAGTATCAATAAAAGTAATTAATCTACCGTTCTTGTGTACTTGGTAAGCGCCAATGTGCTGAGTAATGCCACCAGACTCAGTCGCTACAACATCAGTTTTTCTAATAGCGTCTAAAATTTTAGTCTTGCCATGATCAACGTGTCCCATAACAACGATTACCGGGGGACGAGTAGCCTTAACACTGGTCTCGTCAGTTAAAATTCCTTTCAATTTTTCTTGAGAGACGACATTGACAGCATCATCTTCTTTGGTGACATCATCGGCTTCAACTGTAAACCCTAATTCTTCTCCAATAATTGAAGCAGTATCAAAATCGATGCGCTCGTTCATTGAAACAAGCACGCCATTTTTCATTAATGTTGCCAGCAACTTGTTGATTGGCAATGCCATAACAGAAGCTAATTCTCTGACAGTGATTACAGCTGGAATTTTGATGGTTCCGCCAGTCTTTTCAACGCCTTCTCCACCGGCAGACCCGCCGCGAATCTCGCTAAGCTTGCGTTGCTCCCATTCCTTCTTGGCTTGCACGCGCCAAGCCTCCATAATTTTCATAGCAATGCGGTCATCAACCTTAATCGCTCTTTTGCCGATATCAAAGCCCAAGCCAGGAAGCTTTTCTAGCAACTCGTTGGATGTCGTTTTCAGGCGTCTGGCCAGTTCGGCTACGTTCATGATATTTCTTGAAAGTTATTTAAGTTGATTTAAGAGTATCAGAAAAAGCCTAAAAAATCAAGGCTTTAGATCATACCGATTGAAATATCCTGATAAATCCTTTATAGTGTCAAATAATGACATTAATTAAGTTTATGAGTAAAGCAAAAGCAGTGATGCTTGACGGCAAGTCGCTAGCAGAAAAAATAAAGCTTGAATTAAAGAAGGAAATAGCCGACAGCGGATTGAATCTGGGTTTGGCCGCCATTTTAGTTGGAGATAATGAAGCCTCTCGCCTTTATGTCGATCTCAAAGAAAAAGCCTGCAAAGAAGTCGGAATAACTTTCAGTAAATATCTGTGTAATAGCGAATGCTATGACGACATCGACGAAACCGAGCTGCTTGAGATGATTGACTTTCTAAATCGTGACAAACAAATTAACGGCGTCTTAGTACAGCTGCCATTGCCGGAAGGATTTGACGCTGATAAGGTAATAAAAAAAATCGATCCAGCCAAAGACGTTGACGGTTTTAATAATGGCAATGTTACGCCACCGACAATTGCCGCTATCATTGAATTGATTAAATCTGCAGGAGAAAATTTGTCAGATAAAAATGCGATCATTATTGGTAACAGTGATATATTTATTGACAATCTCGAAAACCACCTGGCAAAACTTGGAATAAAAGAAATAAAGAAAGAAAAAAATATCCCGACAAATTGCGCCAATTATGACGTTATTATTATTGTCCTAGGACAAGCCCGCATTTTGAAAAAAGAAAATATTAAAGACGGAGCAATCATAATTGATGTGGGCATTAATAAATTGAATGGAGCAACTGTCGGCGATGTTGATCCGGAAGTGGCAGAGCGGGCAGGATTTCTATCTCCGGTTCCTGGAGGCGTCGGGCCACTGACAGTTGCTTGTCTATTGCGCAACGTTTTAGAGTTGACGAAAAAATCTTAATTAAATTTTTTTACTAAAAAATAAGACCGCCCGGAGCACGTTGCTGCGGGCGGTTTTGAGAATCATCTCAACTGTTGGGTCAAGACAACTCCTTAAGGTACTTCTCGATGAGGTTGGCGGCGATGACAGACTCTACTTCAATTCGCCCGGCCGAAACAATTATTGAAGGACCGAGATTGAAGACGCCCCTCAAAGCCTGATCTAGCCATGACTTTTTCTCATTAAGAAAAGCTCTGGCATTATCAATCAGCAACCTGAACTGCTCTGGCGGATTTTTTACCTCTTCAGCCAAACTAAGCACAAGCTCCAGCTTCATTAATTGCTTACTAGCAGTATCTATAGCGATTACTTCTGAAGTTACAAACCTCATAACCACTCCTTCCTAGGACTACTCCTACTTCTTCAAAAAAAACGCCACAAATTCTTCGTGGCCGACTCAAAAACCAAAGAACAAAAAACACTTGACAACTAATTCTAACATCAGAAGCTCAAAAAATCAAACCTTAAAATGTTTTTTGCGAATTTTTTATATACAAGCCTAAAGGCATCAAAAAACCTATTTTTATCATGATTTATTTACGTCTAAAATAAGCCAAAAAATGACATTTTTCTAAGCTCAAGCTATTGACAAAATCTCTTTTATGTGATATACTGGTCTATTCGCTGTGAAGATCACTCTAGTATGTTAGAGTGATTTTTTATTAGCGGAAACATAAACATATGAATTCAAAACGTAAGTTTTACAACACCGTTATCACCCTAGGAGTTTTGGCTACTGTTTGGCAGTGGATTTTACCCCAATATGCCCTAGCCGCCAGCCTTAATTACTGGCACGCCGCCACCTCCTCGGAGTCTTTAGTATTTAAAATTGAAGAAAACGAGGCTAATTCTGTAAAAATCACCGTTTCTGATGAAGCGGAAGATATTAAGGTTAAGGTTGTAGAAACCCCTGAAATCAAGGAAGTTAAGCCTGAATTGACTCCCAAAGAGGAAATGCGCGCTTGGGTTTTAGCCGAAGCAAAGAAAGCTGGCTTAAATCCTAAAGAAGTAGATGTCATTATTCATTGCGAAAGCCGTTGGGATGACCAGGCTGTCGGACATAACCGTAACGGTTCTAATGATAAGGGCTTATGGCAAATTAACTCAATTCACAGACTTTCTGACACTGAAAGATTAGATTATAAAACAGCTACTAAATGGGCCATTGAAAAACGCTTACGTGATGGTAACTGGTCCGCTTGGTACTGTGCTAGAAGGTTAGCTATCAAATAATTTAAATAACAAAAAAACACTCGATTTATTCGGGTGTTTTTTTGTTTTGCTGCTTTAAGAATTGACTTGAAATAATCTAATCTTTCTGCTATATTATTTATGTCTTACGGCCACGTAGCCAAGTGGTAAGGCAGAGGTCTGCAAAACCTTTATTCAGCGGTTCGATTCCGCTCGTGGCCTAAATAAAATACCTCCAATGTCAATTGGGGGTGTTTTATTTATACTTGCGGAATCGAACTGGTCAGCAGCGAGATGTAAGCAAAATTGGAAAATTTTGCGAACAATCGAGCGCCGCCAAATGCGACCCTGAAGGCATTTGGCGCTGACCGCGACAACGCAGCCGTCGAGCTCTTCTGGCGAGACGGCGAGGCGAAATTCCGCTCGTGGCCTAAATAAAGTTCGCTTAACTGGCGGACTTTTTTGTTTTTCCGCTTCATGATATATTAAAGCCATATGAAATTGACTGACTTGCAACAAAAAATACTAAAAACATTGGCACGATTTGATACATTAAATCGTCCCCTGACGCTATTAGAGCTACTATCTTTTTTAGACCTTAATTCATCAACCGAAGAACTGCTACGGGAGATTTCTAACCCTCCTCTTAATAAATTAATAGAACATACAGACGGCTACTATTATCTGGCGAGACGAACTTCTTTGATAGCTTTAAAAAATCAACGTTACAAAATTTATTCAAAAAAAATAAAGATTGCCCAAAGAGCCTCCTTTTTTTTGAAGTTTTTCCCCTGGATCAGAGGCATAGCCGTCTATAGTTCACTATCTTTCAAAAACTGTCGCGACGAAAGCGATATCGACCTCTTTTTTGTTACTGCCCCGAATAGAGTTTGGTCGGCTAGATTTTTTGTTAATGCGACATTGAAGCTGATGCGACTAAGGCCTTCCGAGCGAGTAACTAAGGACCGGCTGTGTCCCAGTTATTTTGCCGACAAAAATCATCTCAATCTTTCGGTAGCAAATCATGTTAATGATTATTACTACTACTATTTCGGACCAGCCTCTTTTATCTTTCTTTATGAAACCTCAGAAATCAGAAAAAAATTTGCTCTCGCTAATAACTGGGTTGGCGATATTTTGCCTAATCACAGACAGCCAGAATTCACTTCAACTATTTCTCGCGAAGGCAAAATAAAATCTCTGGTCGAAAAAATTCTATCATTACTTAGCGAAAAAAAATTGCAACGCCTGCAATTACGGATATTGCCCACTAAATATCTCAAGAGCTGCGACGGTAAAAAAGTGATCTTAAGTGACGGGATCATTAAATTGCATAATAACGACAAACGGGAAAATTTAAATCTGTTATTTGAAGAAAAAATTAGAGAAGTAATACATGCTTAGATCGAGCATCGAAAAAATTATCTGGCTTTATGTTCTGCTGTTACCACTGCAGACTGTTTTTATCTTTGATGAAAAATTTATCAACGGTGCTAAATGGCATTATGGCACCGGAGTTTTTTATGCCACGGAAATACTATTGGTTATAGCTGTTTTTCTGTCGCTAATCCAATTGATAAAATCGGAGAAATTGGCTTTATCTGAATTTTTCACAAAAAACAACATTTTTAAAAAAGCAACGATCGTTTGTTTGTGGCTATTGGCCTTCTGGTCGGGATTATCAATTCTTTGGTCGGCAGAAAAATCAGCTGCTTTTTATTTATGGCTAAAACTTCTTGAGGGAATGGCGTTATTTCTGATTATCCTTTCTCTGAGAATCAACAAAGACAAATTACTTTGGCCTCTTTCTTTTACGGCGGGATTGCAGGGACTACTGGCTGGCTGGCAATTTGTTACTCAATCAATTACCGAAAACAAATGGCTGGGAATAGCCACTCATGAGGCCGGCCGTCTAGGAGAGATAGTGATAGAAAATTCTGATGGGCGCTGGTTGCGTGCCTATGGCACTCTCGCTCATCCCAATATCTTAGGAGGCTTTTGTATCTTTGGATTACTAGCAGCTCTCGAGTTGTCGCGTTCAGCAAAAAAACAACACCAGATTATCTTGATGCTTATTGCCATGGCCAATACTTTGGGAATTTTTTTCTCCTTTTCGCGCTCTGCCTGGCTGGCA
>MWBE01000033.1 GCA_002068915.1 Parcubacteria group bacterium ADurb.Bin326 | reverse complement strand
AGAAACGCGCTTTGCGCAAAGCTTATGCCAATGATTGGTGTCGCAAATTTATCGCTAACAGCCAGTTTTTAGCCGACCAACTATCAGGTCTAGTTGGAAATCGTTTTAAAATTGAAGTAGTTAATCCGGGAATAGATTTTTTATCACTATCCAAAGAAGTGGATGACTTCAAGGCTAGAAAAGAACTTCTTGGCCTTTCTGACAAAGATTTAGTCTTAGTCTCAATGAGCAGAATCGAGCCGGAAAAAAATATTGAGGCCGTTATAAAACTAATGCCGGAATTATTGGCGCAGATTCCCAACATTAAATACGTTGTCGTCGGTGACGGTTCCGATTTGGATCGACTGCAGGGGTTGGCCGTCAATTATGGATTGAAATACCAGGTGATTTTTACTGGCGCGGTCGACACTGACTCTGTTGCTAAATCCTTTTACTATCAACTGGGCCATATTTTTATAATTCCGTCCCTAAAGCCGGAGGGCTTTGGTATTTCTTATCTTGAGGCCTCGGCCGCTAAATCCGCTATTATTGCTTCCAAGTTTGGTGGTAGCGCTGAGGCGGTAAAGGACGGCGAAACGGGAATTTTGGTTGACCCAACCAAGCCCGAGGAAATTAAGTCAGTAATTATTAAGTTGGCCTCTGATAGTCAGCTGTGGGAAAAGATGTCGACTGCTGGAGTTTTATGGGCTAGAAATTTTGATTGGTCAAGTCAAATGAAAAAAATTAAGGAAATAATAGGATGATCTCGGTAATTATCCCGGCTTATAACGCCACCAAAACCATTGGAGCTTGTTTAAAAAGCGTCTTTGCTCAGAGCTACAAAGACATTGAGGTCATTATCGTAAATGATGGCTCGACCGATGATTTGAATTCCGCATTATTGTGCGTTACCGGCAAGTTTGTCGTTTATGAACAAGATAATCAAGGCGCGCCGGCTGCCAGAAATTTCGGTTTCAAGCAAAGTCACGGCGAGTCGGTGATTTTTCTTGATGCTGACATAATTATGAACCCTAAGATGTTGGAAAAGTTGCATCTTGCGCTCAAGGCCGATCCAGAGGCCGCTTTCGCTTATTCTTCATTTTATTGGGGTTGGAAAAAGTTTAAATTGTGGCTATTCAGCTATGAGAAACTAAAAGAAATGCCCTACATCCACACTAGCGCCTTGATTCGTCGCGAGGTTTTTCCTGGATTTGATATTGGGATTAAGAAATTTCAAGATTGGGATTTGTTTTTGACAATAGCTGAAAATGACGGCAAGGGTGTTTTTATTGCCGAACCTTTGTTTAAAGTTACAGCTAAGGGAACTATGAGTTCCTGGTTGCCATCCTTTGTTTATAGACTGCCTTTTTTGAGATTTAGGGCTAAGGATAAATATCTGGAAGCCAAGGAAATTATTAGGAAAAAACACCGAATATAGGCGTTGGCAAGGCCTTGCCAACACTTTTTGTAAATACGAAAATCCAAGTTATCCACTTGGCTTTTTTGTTTTTTTTGTCCTAAAATAAGTAAATCATCGAGGATCTCGATTTTGAGCCTAAGACCAAAATAAGGTCGGCCAGCATAGAGTCAAAACAAAAAGAAAGGAGGAAAAGCAAGACTTTATACTGACCTCAGGCAAAAAAAGAGATTTCGGTGCGGTACATACCAACAAGGGTTTTGAGTAACGCCTACGAAGGCAAAACCGAAGAAGGAGTCGACCTATGAAAGCCAAGTTTCTGCTTGCGGCGATGTTTGTCGCCGCCCTGATGCTGATGCCGACGGCCAGCGCGCTGCCCACCGAAGCGAGTCCGGGCATGTACGCCGCCGCGATTACCCCTGAAGCCGCCATGACCGCCGCCGCCGAGACCGCGACGCTTACCACGCCCATGAAGCCGGGCGCAACGGAGGTGACCCGCGTGGATGCCTGCGAAGCTGGTGCTGCCGTCGCGCTGACGACGATTTCGCGGGCGCGTCCCCCGGCACGGCGTTTACTACGGAGGTGGCCTTCGCAGCACCCAGGCTCGCCGGTGCGGCCATCGCTTTCGCCTAGTCCGAGCGTGTGACGTAATTGGCACAGAAGCGACGGCCATGTCCTTCTCTAAATCCCTCGAAGCGCTAATTTAGCGCCCCTCGCCCTTTCCTTGCGGACGACGCCCCCAGTGGCCTCGTCCGCCCCTTTTTTTATTAAAATTGTTTTTATTGTCGCTTTGAGTTAGAATGAATTAAATTAAAACTTCAAAATGAGATTGAATCGCTATATTGCCCAAGCTGGAATTTGTTCTCGCCGCAAAGCCGATAATTTAATCGCTCGCGGCAGCATTAAGGTTAATGGAAAAACAGTAACTTCGTTAGGAGTAGAAATTGATGAGTCTAAAGATTTAGTTGAATGCGACGGCAAGCCCATAAAACCACAAGAGAGAAAAATTTATTTAGCACTCAATAAGCCCCTGGGATATATTTCTAGTAGCTCGTCTGCCCAAGGCAAGTCAATTCTAGATTTGATTTCTCTAAGAGAAAGAGTTTATCCTGTTGGCAGATTAGATAAGGATTCGCGTGGTTTAATTTTGCTTACCAACGATGGAGAATTTGCTTACAATCTTACTCAAGCCAAATTTAACCATGAGAAGGAATATGAGGTGACGCTTAATCGGCAATTGAAGCCCACGGACAAGAAAAAACTGGAAGAAGACATGGTTTTGGGTTCAGAGGTAGTTAAGGGCGTAAAGGTTGGGCGCATAGTTGGTTCTAGGGTTAATTTGACCCTACATGAAGGCGTCAATCGTCAAATTCGTAGGATGATGGAAAAAATCGGTTATGAAGTGGAAGACTTGCGCAGAGTACGTGTTGGAAAATTAAATTTAGGCGATTTGTCAGAAGGGAAGTGGAAAGAGATAAAGTTAAAAGACGTGATATAAAAAATCCGGATTATTCCGGATTTTTTAGTTAAGATTAATTTTTTGTCGACCACGCAAGGCGTTTTCTAGTGTTACTTCATCGGCGTATTCTACGTCTGCTCCCATCGGCAATCCACGCGCTAGCTTAGTGATATTGA
The DNA here is from genome assembly GCA_002068915.1 of Parcubacteria group bacterium ADurb.Bin326. GTDB lineage: Bacteria > Patescibacteriota > Patescibacteriia > 2-01-FULL-39-33 > 2-01-FULL-39-33 > CAISTG01. The sequence continues at coordinate 3,663 of MWBE01000033.1, read as the reverse complement.
TTTCGGGGTTTTGCTTTAAGGTGTTAATTAAAAAAAGCGAAGTTGTTTCTCCTTCCATATCCGGATTAAGAGCCAAAATTATTTCTCTAACGTTGTGGTTTTTTATCCTCATTAGCAATTGATTGATGCGTAAATCCTCGGGAAAAGAGTTTTCTAAAGGATTAATATTTCCTCCCAAGACGTGATAGACACCAGGAAACGATCCGGTTTTTTCGAGTGAGGCAATATCTTGGGGTTTGGAAACAACGCAAATCATCGAATGATCGCGTCTCGGATCAGAGCAGATGGGGCAGGGGATGGATTCGCTAAAATTAAAACAGCTGGGACAAACCTTGACTGCATTTTTGGCGTTTATGATAGCGGTTGCCAACTGATCCAATTCCTCTGGTGGTCTTTTTAGCAAATAAAAAACTAACCTCTCAGCAGTTTTGGGGCCGATTGAGGGCAGGCGAGACAGTCTGTTTATGAGGTTTTGGATGGCTGATTGGTACATATTTGCTCTCACAGCTTAGCATAATTAAAGAAGGATTTGAAGGGTTATTAAATTGGAGACTAAACTTAAAACCACTCTCAAAGAGTGGCCTCAAGTTTCATATCTCGGTGTTTTTGAAAAAATCCGAACCGAATTTGAGAAAAACCAATAATTCAGGCAGTTGCATGTTTATTTAATATTATATTGGTCCATATTCCTTTTCTCCAAAAATGTCTTGTCTTAAAAAGAAGTATAAAAAATTTTTCTTGGATTTTTGACCAACCTTGTAATTGCATATGGCTACATTTTGTCCATAGTAATCACTTAGTTCATCAGGAATCGCATGCATTCCAGTCGTATTTTTTTCTTGTATTTTGGCATTTTTTATCCTTTCTTGCATCTTCTCACAGTCCTCGTAAGATTCTGTCACAGACATTTGAAATGCTACATACTGAAAAAATGATATCATTGAATATGCTACAAGCAAAACCACAATAATAATTAAAATTTTTTTATATATTTTCATTCTGTTTTGTTATTACTAAATTATAGTCTAATTATAGCAATAAACTTGCAACATACAATTTGGCTCGGGGACCAGGATTCGAACCTAGATAGCCAGGACCAAAACCTGGAGTCCTACCATTAGACGATCCCCGAATATTTGTTTGTTATACTTTCAAAGACGTCTCCTTCCTCGGCAGCGTTGGAAGTAATTAACTTCCAACGGCGCTCAGCTACGGCCTTACCAGGCCTGGCTTCGCTTCTGCCGGGCGATGCTCCTTAAGGTTGCATCCGCCCCATTAGACGATCCCCGAATAAGAGCGCCCCGAAAATCGGGACGCTCGAGTTGACTACTTATCTTTCTTGTAAGAACGCTTAGTAATCCTTTCCTCTTCCAATTTTTTCTTAGTCTTCTTTTTCTTTTCAATCCTCACCAACCTCGGAACTTTAATTCTTGGGTCTTTCTTTCTTTTTGGCATATTTTGATATTTAGTGAAATCTAGTACAGATTATAACAAATAAAAACGATTTTGGCAAGCTTTGCAAGCTTATTTTAAGTACTTCAAGAAAGGATTAAATTATGGTAAAATATGCCCATATGTCAGAGCTACTTAAAGGTTTAAATGAACCCCAAAAAAAGGCCGTTACCCACAAGGACGGACCATTATTAATATTGGCCGGGGCCGGCACAGGAAAGACCACCGTCATCACTAGTAAAATGGCTTGGCTGGTAATGGAGCAGGAAATCAAACCCGATGAGATTTTAGCCCTGACTTTTACTGAAAAAGCAGCCACCGAAATGGAGGAAAGAGTGGATAAATTATTGCCACTTGGCTACGCTGATTTATGGATTTCCACCTTCCATTCTTTTGCGGAGAGGATTTTAAGAGATAATGCCTTAGAGATCGGCCTGCCCAATGATTTTAGGCTGTTATCGCAGACAGAACAGTGGCTTTTGGTGCGACAAAATCTCGATCGTTTTAGGTTAGATTATTATCGACCATTGGGAAATCCTACCAAGTTTATCCATGCGCTACTCAAATTATTTTCTCGAGCTAAAGACGAAAACATTTCGACCGAAGAATATTTAGAATATGCTCAAAATCTCAAACTTGATTCTGACTCGGCTGAGTTTATTAAGGGAAGTGCGAGCGAAGAAGATTTGGCCGGACTAACCAAAAAAGAAATTCTTGCCTTAACCGAGGATGAGCTTGCTAAACAATTGGAAATCTCTGACGCTTATCATATCTATCAGCAATTGTTATTAGAAAAAGGAGCAATGGACTTTGGGGACCTAATCAATTATTGCTTGAGGCTTTTCAAAGAGCGCCCTGCTGTTTTGGCTCGTTATCGTAGCAAATTCAAATACATTTTGGTCGATGAATTTCAAGACACTAACTGGGCGCAATATGAGTTGGTAAAATTACTAGCTTCACCCAAAAACAACTTAACAGTGGTCGGCGATGACGATCAAGCAATTTACAAGTTCCGTGGCGCTTCAGTCAGCAACATCTTGCAGTTCAAAGACGATTTTCCTAAAGCAGAGGAAATTCTTTTGGTAGATAATTATCGTAGTTGCCAGAACATTCTTGACCTGGCTTACAAATTTATCCAACGCAACAATCCCGATCGTTTGGAGGTTAAAATGCGCGAAAAGGGAAAAGAATTATCCAAGCAATTAATTAGTCACGCCGAATGCGAAGGAGTAATTGAGCATCTGCACGGCCAGACAGCCTCTGATGAGGTAGAGATGGTGATAAATAAAATTATTGAAATTTATAATTCTGATAAGGCACTTAATTGGTCTGACTTCGCTATTTTAGTGCGCGCCAATAATAGCGCTGAGAATTTCTGTTATGCTTTGGAGTTGGCCCGCGTTCCTTACGCTTTTTTGGCTTCAAAGGGTCTGTATCAAAAACGCATAATTCTTGATATTCTAGCTTGGTTTCGTTTGCTAGATAGTTATCATGAAAGTTCGGCTATGTATCGCGTCATCAATTTGCCAATTTGGCAACTGCCACACAATGATTGCGTTAACCTGAATTATTGGGCTAATCGCAAGGGCTGGTCGCTGTATGAGGTCTGCAAGCAGAATCGTCTTTTTGCCAATATCAGTGACGGCTCACGCACAAAATTAGATAAGATAGTATCTTTGTTGGAGCAATCCGCCACGATTGCTAAGGCAGGCAAAAAACCCACGGAAATCCTTCAGGGTTTTTTAGAGGCCTCGGGGTATCTAAAAATTTTAACCAACAAGGACGGTTTAGATTCTCGTCGCGACATTAATTATCTCAATCAATTTTATAAAAAAATTGCCAAATTTGAGAAAAAAAATCTCTCCGCCGATCTTGAATCTTTGATGACCTTAATAAATATGGAATTGGAGTCGGGCGAAGAGGGGAGTTTGGTGCAAGATTTGGAAAACGACAGTCCGGATACGGTTAAGGTTATGACTATCCATGGCTCAAAAGGCTTAGAATTCAAATATGTTTTTATTGGTAATTTGGTAGATAAGAAGTTTCCTAGTATTTCACGTAGCGAGCCAATAGAATTACCAGCTAAACTAATCAAAGAAACCTTGCCGGAGGGCGATCCTCACTTAGAAGAGGAAAGAAGGTTGTTTTATGTGGCTGCCACTCGAGCTAAAAATGGACTATTTTTAACTTCAGCTCAGGACTATGGCGGGG
>MWBE01000032.1 GCA_002068915.1 Parcubacteria group bacterium ADurb.Bin326 | reverse complement strand
ATAGGTCAGGCAAGCTTATTGAAGGGTCGGTTGACGCCGCTTCAGCTGAAAAGGCGGCTGATTTTTTGATGCAAAATAATCTCGCAGTCATCGAGGTTGGCGAGAGGCTTGACGATTACAGGTCTTTTTTGAAAAATATCTCTTTTTTAAACAAGGTTAAATCCAAAGAGTTGGTGGTTTTTTTTAGACAGATGGCGGTTATGATCGATGCCAATATTCCCATTGTTAGGGGGCTTAGGATACTTTCTCAGCAAACAGAGAGCGATTATTTGAAGGAAATAATAACAGAAGTAGCTAATGAAGTCGAAGGCGGCCAGTCGCTTTCCTCAGCAATGAGTATGTTCCCCAATACTTTTTCTGATTTTTATGTCAACATCATAATGTCGGGCGAAACTTCAGGGCGCTTGAGTGAAGTCATGAATTATGTTGCCGATCAAAAAGAGAAGGATTACGATTTGGAGTCAAAAATCAGAGGGGCCATGGTTTATCCTAGCTTCATAGTCAGTGTCTTGTTGGTGGTAGGATTTATAATTATTGCCTTTGTGATTCCCAATTTAGCAAAGGTTTTATCAGAGTCGGGAGCTCAATTGCCTTGGATAACCAGGGCCCTACTGTCGCTTTCCGGATTTGTGTCTATGTTTTGGTGGTTAGTTTTGTTATTATTTTTTGGAGCAATTGCGGCTTGGCTGGCTTTTATTAAGACTCCTCAGGGAGAGCACATCAAAGATAGCTTGAAAATAAATATTCCTGTTTTTGGAAAAATTTGGCGACACATTTATATTGTTAGAATTTGTAGGAGTTTTGCTACTTTAGTTCGAGGTGGAGTGCCAATCTCCCAAAGTCTTAGTGTTATTAAGGGTGTAGTTGGTAATGTTGTCTTTGAAGAGATTATACAAGACGCTATTAAAAGCGTTGATGAGGGTAATCAAATTTCTGAAAGCTTGGCCTCCAATAAAAACATTCCGATCATTGTCGTACAAATGATATCCGTAGGAGAAGATTCAGGAAAATTGAAGGAGGTTCTCGAGAAATCGGCCGATTTTTATTCCCGCGAGATTGATAATACGGTTAGGAACTTGTCTAATTTAATAGAGCCGGTAATTATGATCGTACTTGGCTTGGCGGTGGGATTGTTTGTGGCAGCCGTTATTTTGCCGATGTGGCAACTGTCTGCTTCGTTCTAGTTTCCCTAATTAGCTAAAATTTGCTATAATTATTATACAAAATAGGCCCGTGGATAAGCTTGAAAGGTCGAGTAAGCTGATTTCATGGGTTATATTTTCCACTCGCGAGTGGGCTTAATAAGAAATTTTAATTTAATTAAAAGTTTATGAACAGGAAAGGTTTTACTTTGATTGAACTTTTGGTCGTTATTGCCATTATTGGTATTTTGTCTTCTATTGCCATCGTTTATTTAAGTGATGCTAGACAGAAGGCTAAAGATTCCAAAGTCAAGTCAAATGTTACTACTGCTTCTACTCAGTTAGAGTTAGATCGTGCCAATGGCTTAAATTCTGATGGCTCCACTTTTGATCAGGCAACCGATATTGGCTTGATAACCACCAAGATTGGTGATTTTCCATGTGGTTCAGCAACTGCTTCCATTACCAATGATGGCGGCGCCAATGTTTCTTGGTCTCATGATTTGTGTACCACCGGAAATACTGGCGGAGACATTTTTTGTGCCGACTCCCAGGGCTTTAGAGGTAACGTTTCCACTACTCCTTCAGACGGTTTCTGTAACTAAGTGTCTATCTTAAAAAACAAAAAATCCCGCTTTTGCGGGATTTTTTGTTTTAGTGCCTTTTATGTTATAATTAAACCAGAAATAATTGATTATTCTATGGAACAACGAACCCGTTTTAAAATTATAGTTTATGTTATTTTGGCGGTTATTGCTTTAACTCTGCTGTCTTTTTGGGTTTGGTATGCCTCGGGTTGGCGTCGTGATTTTCAGCGGGTTGGCGACCTCAAGCAAATTCAGGTGGCTATGTCGCGCTATTACTCCCAATACGGCACCTATCTGATTTCCGGTTGCGAGTCGGGCACGAGAGTAGATGAGTGTTTCGTGAAACAATCCAACATCTTGCGATCATTTAGGATTTCCGATCCCTTATCCTCCGGTTATTACAATTATATCATCGGTAGCCTTAACGAAGATTTTTATGAGATTAATTTTGCTTTGGAGTCGGGTGTAGGCGGTTTGCCGGCCGGAAGATATGTGTTGACTAAGGAGGGCGTAAGACGCTAAATTTATGGTTTTAATTTGGTTTTTTCTTTTGGGTTCGGTTATAGGCAGTTTTATCAATGTAGTTGTATTTCGTCTACATTCAAAAGAATCAATAACAAGAGGTAGATCAAAATGTCCTTCTTGTGGGCACCAATTGGCGGTCAAGGATTTGGTTCCGGTAGTGTCTTTTTTACTATTACGAGGCCGTTGCCGTTACTGTGGCAATTTAATATCGTGGCAGTACCCCTTAGTTGAATTGGGAGTTGCTATTTTGTTTACAATAGTTGGTTTTTATCACCTTGGATTTTCAGCCTCTTTTCTTGATAGCAATTTATTCATTTTGTTTAGAGATCTTTTAGCGGTATCAGCGCTTACTACTTTATTTATCTATGATTTGCGCTTTATGGAAATTCCGGATGAGATCAGTTTGCCGACCATAGTCGCTTGTTTTTTATTGGGGATTTTGGGCGGAATGGATTGGCGCATCATGTTGGTTTCGGCTTTTATCGGTTTGGGATTTTTTTTATTGCAATATTTGGTTTCTGCCGGCAAATGGATTGGAGGCGGGGATTTGCGATTAGGTTTTTTAATGGGCGTTTTACTTAATTGGACCTCTCTTATTTTTGCAATTTTTCTTTCTTATGTTATTGGATCGATTTTTGCTTTGTGGTTGTTGATTACCGGCAAGGCTGGCCGTAAAGCGCAACTACCCTTTGGGGCTTTTTTAGCTCCCGCAACAATTTTTTCGATATTTTTCGGACAGCGAATAGTCGATTGGTATCTTAATCTATTAAGATGAAAAAAAAATTTGATAACCGAGGATTTACTTTAATGGAATTGCTCGTCGCAATATCTATTTTTAGCTTATTGACAACTTTTGTGGTGGCTAGTTATGCCTCTAATGAGAAATCAAGATTATTAAAACTAGAAGCGTCCAAGGCTTTAGTCGGATTGCAAAAAGCAGAAAACATGGCAATAACTGGACAATTTTTTGACTCTTTTATTCCTGCCGTTTATGAATTTTCTCTGTCTGACTGCTCAAATGATTGTTTTTACATCTTAAGCGCCAAAGATGCCTCCGGCAATTCCAAGGAACTGGAGAGGCAAGAGTTAAAAGGTGTTTCAATAGATATTTTAAATAGCAACAATGCCTTATTTCGTTTTCTTCCGCCCCGTGGACGTCTAGAAATTCTGGCTAATGAAAATCTTCAGTCATCAATTAAAGTAGGTCTGGGGGATGAAGAAAATTCTTATTGTCTGGAAGCAAGCTCTGTCTCAGGCAGAATTGGCTTGAAGGAAGGTGCCTGCCAATAGTAATTTTATGTTAAAAAAGATAGCTAAAAACAAGTCGGGACAAAGTTTAATCGAGCTGATTGTAGCCGTAGCTATAATTCAGGTCGGACTTTTGAGTGTTTGGTCTTTGTTTCTTAGTAACTTTAATGCTGAAAGGGAGTCGGAACTGAGGATCGTAGGCGCCAACCTCTCAAGGGAAGGAATTGAGTTGGTAAAAAACATTAGAGACTCTAATTGGTTGCGGGCCGATCGCGGAGACGTTAATGAAGAAGGAACAATTTGGCCTTGGGACGAGGGGCTTAGTTCCGGAGTTTACTCGGTTAGTTATGATAATGGTGCGTTGGAAGACGAGATGTACGGTCAACTTTATATTGATGCGCAAGGATTCTATACCAATTCTTCGGTTGGCACTAAAATTTCTCCTTATAAAAGAACGATCGAGTTAAAATCGGTTTGTTGTTCTGATAATGACGGCAATTTGGTATGCGATGGCACCAACTATCAAATTAAGGAATCTACCGAACCCTGTTCTTTGCGTATCGGCATCAATGTTATTGCCAAAACTACCTGGAGTCATAGCGGATCGGCGCGCAGTTCGGTAGTGGAGGATATTATTTATAATTGGCGTTAATTTATGAGAAAGGTCAATACGCAAGGATTCACTTTAGTTGAAATGCTGGTTACGGTCGGTGTTTTTGCTATCGTCTCAGTTGTAACCTCCTCGATTTTTATCAATGTCAATAATTTGCAACAGCAAACCGGAAATCTCCAGAGGCTACAAAATGAAGGTAGATATCTCTTGGAAAAAATAGCCAAGGAGATCCGTGGCAGGGAATTGGATTACGGATCAGTAGGATTTCCTAATGGAGGATTAACTGACAGGCTTGATTTTAAGGTGGATGAGTTGGGAGACTCAATGTCTATTAAATTTGATAATCAGAATGAAAGAATTTTAATTTCGATAAACGGCGTGGAGGAGCCGTTAAACTCAGATCAAGTGGAAATTAAAGACTTGAAATTCAAAGTGTCCCCTTCAAATGACCCCTTCAGCCAGATAGCAACTTCATCGGAGGCAATGCAGCCAAGAGTCACTATCTATATGAAATTAAGTAATAAGGACGTGCCGGAAAGATATTTAAAAAATCTTGAATTACAAACGACTATTTCTAGCAAAATCTATAAATAAATGAAGGCAATCTACGACAAAAGAGGAGTCATACTCGTTTTTACCATGATATTGATGGCTGTTTTGCTTTCCACAGCCATTGGTTTCTCTTTTTTTGTAATTTCCGATATCAATCAAGCCAAGGCAGTAGACGATTCAATCATTGCTTATTATGCGGCTGATGCGGGAATGGAAAGGTCATTGTATTCAGTTATTAAGCAGGGAGCTTTTGAGTCGATGGAAGAATTAAAAAGTGATTCTTATCTTTATAGCACCGGAGAGCCTTTATTGGAATCAAAAGCAAGCTGGAGTATTGCCAGCTCTACTGATCATGAAAAAATATTTTTTCGACAAAGGCTCTACAATGGTCAGAGCGCTAAATTTTATGTGCTTGGCAGAAATAATGCTGAAGGTAATCCCAAAAGCTTGTTAGTTAATTGGGAAAAGGGCAAGGAATTGATAGTAAATTTGCAAGTTTCAATGACCCAGTTGTCGCCTCAAAACAAGGATATAGATATTGGAGAAAATGAAGAAAATGTTTTGATTTATTATACCGACACCAATGAAGTGGAATTTAGTGATTCTCTTAATAACGGCAAGGGTTCCACATGTTATAATTTCAAAGATTCGCTTTTGCCAAATAACATAGAGCAACAATCTTTTGATTATATGGTGGAATTGAAAGCTTTAGGCGATACTTATTCTGATTATATTGATAAAATTTCAGCAACTGTTTACGATCAGGATTGTAATGCATATTCTAATAAAGAGGAGTATTTAAAATCATTAAATCCCCAAGGGATCTCGAATTTGACCGTTAGAGCCGAGGGATTTTTTGGAAAATCTAAACAGTCAATTATTGCTCATTTACCGCCACGCAATCTGGCTTCCGGATTATTTAGTTTTGTGATTTTCTCAGAGCAAGATATTACTAAGGAATAATTAATAAGTCGATGATGAATAAGGGAGAGGCAAAAAAAAGAATCATCCAATTGAAGAAGCAGCTCAAAGAGATAGATTATGCTTATTATGTTTTAGATAAGCCCTTTGTTACTGACGCTGTGCGCGACAGCCTGAAGGACGAGTTGGAAAAATTGGAAAATAAATTTCCCGAGTTTGTGACCCCGGATTCTCCGACGCAGAGAATTGGCGGCAAAGCCGTGGGAAAGTTTGAGAAGTATAAACACAAAATTCAGAAGTGGTCTTTTGACGATCTTTTTTCTTTTGATGAGGTACAAGAGTTTGACGCTAAGGTTAAGCGTTTTTTAGATTTGCCGGAAAAAAGTAATTTAGAGTATTTGTGTGAACTTAAGATTGACGGCCTTAACATGTCGTTTATTTATGAGAAGGGCTTACTATCAAAGGCCGTAACTCGCGGCGACGGTGTAGTGGGAGAAGTGGTCACACATAATGCTCGCACCATCGGTTCAGTGCCTTTGAAATTAGAAAAAGAATTAGACATTGAGGTTGGCGGAGAAGTTTATATGCCGAAAAAGTCTTTGGAGAAATTAAACCAACAACAAGAAAAAACAGGGGAAGCGCCATTTGCTAATCCGCGTAATGCCGCCGCCGGTACTATGCGTCAACTTGACCCCAAAATTGCTTCGGCCAGAGATTTGGACGCTTTTATGTGGTCGATTTATGAGCCCATGAAGTATGGATTAAAAACTCAGTGGGAAGTCATGAAGAAAATGGAGAAATTGGGATTTAAGGTTAATTTTCATTATGAGAAGATTTCAAATATTGAAGAAGCTTTGAAATATTTTGAGCATTGGCATAAAAATCGCAACAAGCTGCCTTATGAAATTGATGGCATTGTTGTTAAGGTCAATGATTTGAAGTTGCAAGAGAGTCTCGGACGCACCGCCAAGCATGTGCGTTGGGCGGCGGCTTATAAATTTCCGGCAGAGCAATCAACTACGATAGTGGAAGATATTGAGGTGCAGGTGGGACGAACCGGAGTGTTAACTCCAGTGGCGCATTTGCGGCCCGTGCCACTAGCCGGCTCCATTGTTAAACGCGCCACCCTGCACAATCAAGACGAAATCGATCGGTTAGATGTCAGAATCGGGGATACGGTGATTTTGCAAAAAGCCGGCGACATTATTCCTGATATTGTCCAAACTCTGCCCAAGTTGCGCACCGGAAAAGAAAAGAAGTTCCGCATGCCTTTGAATTGTCCTGTTTGCGGTTCGTCAGTCAAACAGAAGTCGGGTGAGGTGGCGTATTATTGCAACAACAAGAATTGTTATGCCCAGCAATTGGAGCGGTTGAGTCACTTTGTCAGTAAAGCCGCTTTTGATATCGGCGGACTCGGGCCTAAGATTATTGAGCAGTTGCAGCGAGCCGATTTAATTAAAACTCCGGCCGATTTATTTTTGTTGACGGAAGATGATTTGCGACTACTGGAAAGATTTGCCGAGAAGTCGGCGCAGAATTTGATTCAAGCCATTGAGACAAAGAAAAAAGTGCCCCTGGCGAAATTCATTTATGCCTTGGGGATTCGTCATGTCGGCGAAGAGACAGCTATCGCTTTGGCAAAAAATTTTGGTAGCCTAAAAAAAATCCAGGAGGCAGGCTTGGAAGAATTGCAACAAACCGAAGATATCGGCCCTAAGGTGGCAGAAAGCATTGTCGAATGGTTTGCAGATAAAAACAATAAGGAGCTCGTAGATGACTTTTTGACTAATGGGATAAAGATAATTAATCCAGAAAAGAAAACGATTGAAAAATTGGCGGGACTCACTTTTGTTTTGACGGGAGAATTGGAAAATTTTTCCCGCGATGAAGCTAAAGATAAAATTC
>MWBE01000031.1 GCA_002068915.1 Parcubacteria group bacterium ADurb.Bin326 | reverse complement strand
CGATTTTATGAATAGCCAAGCCGTATTTTTTTACCAATTGTTTGCTCAATACCTATGATTGTTATAAACTATTTCAAATATACGTGGCTTGTCTATTATTTCTTCGTGAATTTTAAGGCAGGTAATTTTGCTTCGATTAGGCTTAGATAAAGAAACGCAATCTCCGGTTGAATTATCCGCAAATGACCGCCGGCAAGGTACCTACATGGCCGGGGTTAATGGCACTGGCAAAACAGTCCTTCTTATGAATACCGCCTTGTCTGATGCCGAGCATGGCGACGGCTTATGTTTCTTAGATCCCCACGGCGATGCGGTGGAAGCGCTTTTAACCTTAATGCCGGAGCACCGCAAAAAAGATGTTATCTATTTTAATCCGGCTGATATTGATTATCCGTTTGGCTTAAATCTTTTTGAGTGTCCGGATATTAACGACCCCAGGCTTGTTGATTTGGTTTGCTCAGAGATTATCGGCACTTTCAAAAAGCTTTACGAGGCCAGCTGGGGGCCGAGGCTTGAAGATATCCTGCGCCACGCCATTTTAGCGGTTTTATTTAATCCCGGTTCAACCTTGCTTGATTTGCATTTGCTTTTGAGTAGCTATGTTTACCGCCTTAAAATGCTGGAAAACGTCAAAGATCCGATTATTACCCAATACTGGGAAAAGATTTTTCCCAAGGATAAAAAAGACGCCCAGGAATGGCTTGCCAGCTCCTTTAATAAAATCGGCCGTTTTCTGGTTAATCCCTTAATCCGCAATATTGTCGGCCAGCCTAAAAGCAGCTTTAACCTTAGGGATATTATGAACGACGGTAAAATCCTTCTGGTTAACTTAGCCAAGGGTAAAATCGGGGAGGATAATTCCAGTCTTTTAGGCAGTGTTTTGGTGGGTAAAATCTTAATTGCGGCTTTATCTAGAGCGGATATCGAACAAGAAAACCGCCGGCCGTTCCATTTGATTGTTGATGAATACCACTCTTTTGCTACCGAATCTTTTCCGACCTTACAAAGCGAAGCTCGTAAATTTGCCATTGATACCCTGGTGGCTCATCAGTACCGGGACCAGCTTGATTATCTTAACCGAGGCTCAACCTTAAACGTTGGTAATTTTATCTTTTTTAGGATTACTGGCAACGACAGTTTGGAATTAGCCAACCAGTTTGATAACACGCCGCCAGAAGCTGATCCTGAGCCTCAGCCGGTATTATACGCTACCAGCCAGGACGGTATTTTAAGAGTAGGCGACAGGCGAGAATTTATCATGGGTAAAGGTAAAAAAAGGCTTTATTCGGATGTGTCCATGGAGATGGCCAACCGGTTATCAAACTTGCCTAATTATCAATGCTGGTGCAAATTGATAAGATCCGGCCGGCTTGAGGAATACAACGTTATTACCGAGCCTATCACCAGAGAAAAAAGCCAGAAAACGGCCTTGGAAATCAAAGAAAACTCAAGGAATCTGGCAAGAAAAAGAGAAGAAGTAGAAAGCGAAATCAGAACAAAAATGACTAATGCCGAGATTTATTTCAAGCCAAAAGCTTTTGAAAAAATTAAAAAAGATAAAAAGAAAGGGGACTAAATGCTTTGGTTTTTAACAAAACGGAATCATAGATTATCAACTGGCCGGCTGGTGCGCTGGTGGCTTCGAATGACGGTTTTAGATAGGGTAATTACGCTTATTGTCCTTGTTATTCTGCATGCGATTATGTCCTTTTTTACAATCGGTTTATGGGCAATCAGTAAAGTAATTAATCTGCTTCTTGAGGGTGCCAGCAGAAGCGCTTTTTCTGAATTTTTAGGCGAAGAAGCCGGCAAGGGTATGGGCTTTGTTATCAGGCTTACTAATTTTAGTTCCGGGTTTTTAATGTTTTTTGAAGTTATTATTACGATTGCCGTTTTTGCTTTTTTTATCTTTTTTATTGTTGATTTAATCTGGGATTTTGTTGCTACCAGGCTTGATTTGATGATGATGTCAGCTAAAGACGATATCACACTTGCCACCAGGGGAGAGTATGTTGGCGGTCATCCTAGTTTGCCTCACAGCCGTTTTGTTTATCTGGTTATTAGCGGCACACAAACAAGCCCTTTTATGGCCATTGTTTTACCTTCACTCAAACCGGTTAAATTTAAAATACCTTTAATGGATATTACTACCACTAAAAGTGAGATTGATAATAAATTCGGCAAACCAAGCATTTTTAATATCACCTTAACCAGTATTACGCCCTCTATTTGGAAAGGTTATCGTTCTGTAATTAACATTGATTATGTTTCAACCGGCCGGAAATATACTATCGAGCTGGGCGCATTTTTAAGAGGCAACGACGAAGTCCAGATGTGGAAGAATTATTTAGTTTGCACCCAGGCCCAGGCCGATACCCAGAAAGAACCCTACGGGTTCTGGAAAAGTTTGCCGGAACAACCAATAGAAAGAAAAGAGGAATATGAAGAAAATAAAAGTAATGATTGAGAATAGTAAGGATTTGGAAATAAAAGTTGATGATAAAGACTTACCGACTCTTATTAAAATTATTTGGGCTTTTGATAGTGGTAGAAGTGATAAAATAAATATATGAAAAATACAGAGAAAGAAGTTGATTTTAAAAAGCAGGAAAAGCTGGCTAAGGTTGTTAAGGCAGTTATTTCTGCTGGCATTATTACTCCGGCTGCCATGTCTCTTTTTGGATGTGAAGGTAAAGAACCAGTGGCAGAAACCATAGTTGAAACCAGCCAGGCTCCGGAAACGACCTCAGCGCCAACAACCACAGTAGTAGAAACAACTCAGACAACCCTTGAAAAAGAAGCCAGAATGGAAGATTCTGAGTTTGAGCCTTCAATGATTAAACACAGATTAACTTTTCCAGCGGGTATTCCTAAAGGTTTGGGTGATATTTATGAGTGGTATAAAGAAGGGCAATTAGTCCCTATGTGGTATGTTGGCGAATATCTTGATAATTATAAAGGAACAGGTTTTTATGCTTCAGGGGTTGTAGCTGGTAATTTTAGAAAAGAAATAGGGGAATCAGGTAAAGAAGAGCTTTTACTACCTGTTGCTTTTGAGAATTATAAAACCGGTAAATATTATGTTCGGGATATTTCTTTTGGTAATGAAGAATATATTCAAAATCTAGATCAGTATGACGGTTGGTGGGATGTGAGAGTTTTAGAAGATTATGAATTTATAGGAGGGAGAAAAGACGATGGCAAAGTTTTAACGGGCTTACATTCTAACGAATTTTTTCAAAATTATAAAATAGGTGATCAAGTCTCTTTCGCTTTTTTAAATAAGTTTATTATTCTTGCTATGTCTGAGGCAGAATATTTCGAAAAAATGGAAACTAACTCTTTTCTAAAAATTAACTATGAATTTAGTAGTAAATATTGGGCTAATAATAAAGTTATGTATGAAGCAATAAAAAATAATGAAGATCTTCCTAATATTAAGATTCATCCTGATCAATATCACGTTAATAAATTAGAAGAATAAAAATGAAGCCTCAAAACTCCAAAACTAGACTACCCAGATATAAAAAAGCCAAAACTGCACCAGCTATGCGGCTTACAGACAGGGATAAAAGAATTGTCCAATGGGTTTATCAGCTGCGATTTTTAACCAGGGACCAGATTAAGCTTTTGGAATTTAAAGATGGTTCAATGACGGCTTGCCAAAGGCGGCTTTCGCTTTTATTTCATAACGGCTATTTATCAGCAATCCAGAAACCAGTTTCAAGCGGCTATGGTTCGTCTAAAAGAGCCTATTGTTTGTCTAAAAAAGGCAAGGAATTAATCTCTTTTACCCACGACGGCAAGGAAATTACCGATATTAAATGGAACGAAAAAAACAACAAAATCGAGTTTTATTTCCTTGAGCATATCTTAGCCATTAATGATGTCAGGATTGCCTTTATTAATGCCGCTTTAAACAAGAATTACGATATCGACTGGATTCCTGAATGGGAAATAAAAGCCATGAAGGAAAAAGTTCCTGATCCGGAAAATGCCAACAAAACTTTGCCAATAACTCCTGATTCTTTTTTCGCTTTAATCGGGGAGGATAAAAAGGCTTGCTATTTTCTTGAGGTAGACAGAGCCACAGAATCAAACCGCAGATGGCGCGATAAAATCAAAGGTTATGTTGAATATGTTAAGTCCGGTGGTTATTACGAGAAATTTAAATCAAAAGCATTAAGGGTTTTAACAGTAACAACCACTCCGGAAAGAATGACGAATTTAATCAACACAACCAGAACAGTTGAGAATGCTTATTTTTTTCTTTTTACAACTTTTAGCAAGGTCCAGAAAAATAATCCAATCTTTGGTGATATTTGGCAATCAACAGAAAAAGAAGGCTTTACAGGGCTTCTTTAATTTGGGATATAGAAATGTATAGATGAAGGCTTTTCAACGCTTCTGGGGGCTTTCTAGGGCTTCATTTTTGTATAAAAAAGCTTTGAGTTAAAAATTTTATTCTTCGGGGATAAATTGGCCGTCTTTATATATATAATCCATGTAGTCTTTATCATTAGAATTTACTTCGGTTGCAAACCATATTCTAAAGCCTCCATTAACCATTTGTTCTTTTGTCTGCTCAATGCTAATTCTCATTGCTTCTTCACTTTCAAAGACTAATTCTCCGTTATTAACTATCCACACTTTCCCTGCGCCTTGTGTCATAGCAGTAGGGATTACAATGGCAGTTTCAGCGTCAATCTCAGAGTCTACGTTCATGCTAAAAGACTCTGGGCAACGGCCTGCAAAACACTCAGGTA
>MWBE01000030.1 GCA_002068915.1 Parcubacteria group bacterium ADurb.Bin326 | reverse complement strand
TCGATAATTTATCGTCATACAAAGAACGCCAACCTCCCTTGGTTTCTATAAAGCTTTTAAAGGCCGAAATAATTTTTTGAACAATAGCTTCTAAGTCCTTTTCTTGCGGATGAGCCGGTAGATCGATCGGATTTAGTTTCGTAAAATATCGCGCCTTCTCTAACCAAGAATCTATCCCAGATGGGTCAGTTACAAAATTATATGGATTAGGGGCTGAAGAACGATAAACTTGGACTATAGTGTGTATCCGATCTTTATCACCAAGCAAAAATCCTCTTATATCAGATTTACTCGGTTTTTTCTTTTCGCCAGTAAAGCATACGGCAATCAAGTCGTTAAATTTGCCTCTAAGCTCTTCATTGAAAGCTGCCATTTGGCAGATCTCCTCAAAATTATTCGCAAGAGGCAAATTCCGCAATATATCCGCCGGAATAAAAAGCAACGGCTTCTTTCCGAACGGATGCCTTGGCACCGAATAACTGCGTTCATATTGCCTGAGAGTAATCCTATCTTTGATAGACAGTTCATTTGCGACCCTTTCGGTATATCGGCATAAATCCTTATGGAGAATTCGGATCAAAGCATCGCTTAGCCTATCTGGCCCGAAATCTTCTTCAAACAATCCCATAACTTCGAAGATTGCAGGATCTTTAATCCCCATTTGAATTAAATATTTTGCAGTATCAACCAATCTTTTGGCGAGTTGCGGGCCTATGGCGGATCCGTCATCAGACTTATTCCCATATCCGATGCCGACACCCTTAACTTCGCGTAGGATTAATTTTCCCCAAGCTTTACGGTCTGTTTTTGGATCGTCGAACCCCAACAGAGTTATGACCTCAGAAAAATATTTTCTGACCTTTACTAAGCCGTCTTTCAATTCAGGTGTCGTTGTTTTCGATAATAGTAGAGGATCGACAAAGAAAAGATTATCAACGCCAATTACCGGATTAAAGGCCCCGCTTTTTTCGAAATCAGATTTAGAAATTCCAAAATATTCATTTGCACGTCTTAACTGATTCATATTTTTATTTTTTTACAAAAGCCCGGAGCAAATAAATTTGCTCCGGGCGTCTTTGCTACTTATTGGCCAGTCTTTCCTCCAACGAATGGATAATCACCGCGTTAGCAATGTTCTGCCACAGTACCTTGCTTTTGCCAGTTTTGTTGGGATTGCTGCCATACTCCCTTGTGTGAGCTTCCAATATCTGGCCGACAAGCTTGTCGCCGTGCTTTTTTAGGAATTCTTTCGGATCAACAGCCCAAATAAATTTTCCATCTCTCTCTTCCAACAAAAACCTTAGCGCGGCGAAGATGGGCATGGAAAACCCCTTGGATAATTTGTATCTGACCGATTGGCCAGTGAACGGGAGCCTTACGGCGACAGGTTTTTTATTTCTGCCTTTTCCTCTAGAAGTTTCTATTCCGTTTATATTGCCGAATTTTTTGGTGCCCGATGATAGGGCAAACTTTTCGAAGTTGGCATACAAATATTCATAGGTTTCCACGATCGTTGGCAGTATCGGATAAAGCTTCTCATAAGTGGCCCTGTTTTTCTTATTCATCCACTTATTAAAGCATGTGGCTATGCCCGTATAAACAATCGTTGGCTGAGTGGTTTTGTCATACAAATCCCTATTTAAGGCGGTAAGTAAGGCCAACAGCTCTTCTATCTGGAAGGTCGCAATGTCCTCCCCCTTGCTTTCATTCTCGAAGTAGATAACCCGTTCGCTATATTCGCCAAGAGATTTTTTGATGCCTTCAAATTCCAATTCAAGGTTCGCGATTGATTTTTCCGCAACCTGAACGCTGGTGTTTCTGGCTCTGGCCAGCTTTGTGGCAAACTCTTCGGCCCCCTCAATGACAGTAACAAATATCGGTAAGTCGGCCAATGATTCGTCAGCCATTTTCTCCAATAGCACCGCATAAGTATGCCCGCCATCAACTAACCCGCCGCGGGGATTACCATCTTCATCTGCCCCGAAATCTATAACAACTTTTTTCTCGGCGGCGTTGGGATTTGTGAAATATACTTTTTCAGCGATCAACAGCAACCCCCTATTGCAATCAGTAAAATATTCAGGTTCTTGCTCTAGCGTTTCAAGCATCTGTTTGCACGGTTTGGCAGTAATATCCGGCTGTCTTGGATTGGGGGTTGTCGGAATACTGGCCGAAAGATTTTTGAGCAAAATAAAAAGGAAATGAGTCTTAATAACCTCGTTTCCTTCCGGGTCGTTGTAATTCAATTTTCTTGTAATCGTTCTCGCTTGGGAGCATTCGAACTCCAAAATCTGTTTTGCTTGTGGCATAGTTTTGATCTTAAAATTAGTTAATTTTCCGCCGTCTAAAACAAGGTTGTTTTTAGCTGGCTTCGAGTTCACGGCAAGGTTACCTGTAAACTCTAAAAATATTATAAAAAAAGACGCAGCAAAAGTCAAATGCATGCATGACTGAATGACACGACCGAATGGTACGGCCGAATATTCAAAAACGCGGAGATATTCGCCGCGTTTTAGTTAAAATGAAAGTTTATCCTTCCAATCTTCAACCGCAAGACCTTGGCCGCGTTTTTTGACGACAACTTTCTGGTTATCGCGCCAGCCAAGCTCCACCACCAAATCGCGCGGTATCGTAAGCGACAACGACACTTTGCCGGCGCGAGTGA